>DQSS01000042.1 GCA_015663165.1 Arcobacter sp.
AATGATATATAGTTATAATGATTCATCTATTTGTCAGCCGGTCTCTGTTTCAGATCAAACTGATTGTAGAGCCTATAGAACATCAACAGAGGTTTCATCTGTTCAATTTCCAAAAACTTGTCAATATTATTGTAGTGATAGTAAATACCATTTATGCTTGCCATATAGAATCACAGATAAATATACTCTTGTAATTTCTTTACTTACTGATAATGAAGATGAGGCTAAGTTTTTTCAATCAAAAAAGAATGAACTAAGTCTTTACATTGAGAGTGTAAGGTCATCAATAGAGAGTCATGTACTTATGCAACAACTCGTTGAAAAGTCTCTTCATGATGGTTTGACTGGAGTATATAATAGAAAGTTCCTTGAAGATTTTGTTGAACGGGTTACATATCAATCAGATAGACGTGCTATCAGTTATGGTGTTTTAATGATTGATATAGATCACTTTAAACAAGTAAATGATACTTATGGACATGATATTGGAGATAAATTTATTCAGCTTGTTGCAAAAACAGTTAAATCAATAATTAGAAAAGCAGACACTATTTCAAGATATGGAGGAGAGGAATTTGTAGTACTTTTGTATGAATGTGATATTGAAAATGCAAGAAAAATTGCTGAGAAGATAAGAATTAAATTTTCACAATCTTCTATATATGATGGAAAAGAGCATATAAAAAGAACTATATCTATAGGAGTTTCTTATTTTTCAAAAGATAGTAAAATAGGTTTAAGAGATGTTATCAAAGAGGCTGATATGGCACTATATGAGGCGAAAAATAGAGGTAGAGATCAGGTTGTAGTGTATAAAAATAGTAAAAATGGAACAGTAGATAAGAAAAGTTAAGATAGGTTTTATTTATATAATAGTATTCTAAATAATAATTAGATAATAATGAACATTAAAAAAGAGTAGAGAGATGCATGAGTTTGAAGTAGTACTAATTGATGATTCTAAAAGTATGTTAATGCTTGAGAAGGTGTATCTTAAAGATATGGCAGATGAGGTACATACTTTTTTAAATCCACTTGATGGTATTGAGTTTATAAAAAACAGAAGTGTAGATCTGGTAGTTGTTGATTACATGATGCCTGAAATGGATGGTCTCGATGTTGTAAAAAATATTCATGAGATAGATGATGATATAAAGATAATTATGGTTACATCAGTTGATGATAATGAGTTAAAACTAAAAGCTTTAGAAAATGGTGCTATCGATTTTTTATCAAAACCACTTTCTGAAGCTGAATTTAAGACAAGAGTTAGAAATATTAAAAAAATTATTGTACAACAAAAATTTCTTAAAAATAAAACATTGCTTTTAAAACATGAGATAGATAAACATTTAAAAGAGATTACCCTTAGAGAAGAAGAGGCATTAAGTGCTTTGGCTAATGTTTCTGAGTATCGGGATGAAGGCACTTTTCTACATGTTGTAAGGGTTGCGAAAGTATCTAAAATTTTAGCTAAATATTATGGATTGAGTGAAGAAGAACAAGAGATAGTTTTTAAAGCTTCTCCACTGCATGACATTGGAAAAATTGCAATTAGAGATAATATTTTGTTAAAAAATGGAAAGCTTACAGATGAAGAGTTTGAAGAGATGAAAAAACATACTATTTATGGGTATGACATTTTAAGAAATAGTGTAAGTAGATTCCTTAAAGCCGGTGCTGTTATTGCTCTATCTCATCATGAAAGATGGGATGGAAAAGGTTATCCTTATGGTTACAAAGGTAAAGATATACACATTTTTAGCAGAATTGTTTCAATTGTAGATGTTTTTGATGCGCTATGTTCCGATAGACCGTACAAAAAGGCATGGAAGTTTGAAGATGCTTTACAACTCATCAAAGATAGTAGTGAAAAGAATTTTGATCCTGAATTAGTTGAAATTTTTACAAGTATATCTGATGAAATATTTGATTTTTATAGACGTGTTGGAAAAGCAAGTAAAGATGAGTTAGCTAAAATTGAATTTAGGTGTTAAGTAATGTTTAGTAGTGAAAATGCTATACAAAAGAATGTGGACTACATAACCAAAAGCCACTTAAGAAATGTTATGCAACTTGCTATTTTTCAAACTGGTGAAGGTGAAGTTTATGCTATTAATATATCTAAAATTTTGACTTTTTTAATCAAAGATAATATTGAGATAACAAGGACACCATCAGCAGATAAAGTAGTTCATGGGGTCATTAATCTTAGAGGTGAGTTCATTACGGTTGTAAATTTAGATAATTGGATAGGTGCTAATGTAGATGATGATAGTATATATAAGATCATTATAGTTTGCAACTATAACGATAAAAAGATAGGTATTTTAGTAAAAGATATAATTAAAATAGAAGAGAAAAATAGTAGTGATTTAAAGCTTCCAAGTGGGAATGATCCTAAAGTTTCTTATGTTACAGATGTAATAATAGATAATAAAGACAAAACTTGTATTATCTTTGATGCAGAAAAACTGCTTTCAGATATAAATGTCATAAAGGGAGATGGAACAACCATATATGATATAGGAAAGATGGATAAATTTCCACCGATAAATAGTAACAAAATACTATTGGTTGCAGAAGATTCTAAGATAGTTACGGAAAAATTGGATGAATTTTTTAAATCTATCGGTATAAAATATGAGATATTTAGTAACGGTATGTTGCTTCTAGATAAGTTAAGGACTCATCATATTTATGAAATCGGTTTAATTGTAACAGACATAGAGATGCCTGTAAAAAATGGGTATCAGGTAATTAAACATTTAAAGAATGATCCAATATATAAGTATATTCCCATAGTAGCTTTAACAAGTATGACAAACAGAGGTGTTAACGATAAAATTTTAAAGCTTGGTGCTTTAGATTTAATAAATAAAGCTGATATGAGTAAGCTTTACTATTATGTAAAAAAATATCTTGAAATGGAGTAAAGATGAGAAAAGTAGGAAGTATTCGTATTAAAAACATTTGGCTTGGAGTTGGTATTTTTCTTGCCTTTATTGTTTTGCAGTTAGCTGTTAGTTTTAGATTTTCAACTATTAGTAATGAAATTGATGAGTATCAAAAAAGGTCAGATGTCATTTTAACACTTTATAAAGTAAAAAATGATCTTATAAGCTATAAATATAGTGGAAATGATAGCTATATTTTAAATATAAGAGAGAAATTAAATGATATAGGGAATTCTAGTTTAAGAAATAAAATATTAGCTGCACTACCAAGTGTTAAAGAGAGTGACTTTGCTTATAAAAGTTTAGAAGGGCTTATAGATAAATCTATTGCCAAAGAGAGTAGAGCAAATGAAGTAACAGTTGATATTACACAAGAGAATGTAATTATGTTTATAATTATATTAATAATTAACATAATAATAAATTATGCTTTATACCTATTTGCTAAGAAAATTATTGTAAATATAGAGAAACTTCAAAATGGAATATTGTCTTTTTTTGATTTTCTTAATAGAAAAAAAGAGAGTATTGAAAAACTTGAGATAAAGTCAAATGATGAGTTTGAACAGATATCTGAAATTATAAATGAAAATATTGAAAATATTAGAAATAGTGTTACCAAAGATAAAGAGTGCGTAGAAGAGATACGTGATGTTGTTCATGTAATGGAAGAGGGTGATTTTTCATATAGAATTGAGAAAGAGCCTGTTAATCCAGAGATAAGAAATCTTAAGGATAGTTTAAATAATCTTTTAGATATATCTCAAAATCTTTATAGTCAAATTTTAAATGTTTTAGAAGATTATAAAAATGAACACTTTGAAGATAGAGTAAATATAACTGCAAAAGGTGAAATAGGTAAATTAATTGAAGGGGTAAATAGCTTAGGATTATCTTTAAAAGAGTCTTCTGAGCTAATAGCTGGAATTCTTTCACAAAAGAGTGAAGTTTTACAAGATACTTCTAATAAACTTACTGAAAACATAGATGAATTATCTGAAATATTTACAAAAACAAATAAAAACATAGATAATGTAACAGTTCAGATAGATGAAATAATGCAAGCTGTTAAATCAACAGTTGCCAAAACAAATGAAATGAAAGATGTTGCTAATAAAACATCTAGTTCTGCAAAAGTAGGTCAAGATTTTGCTATCAATACATTAAATGCTATGCAAGAGATTTATACATCGACTAACGATATAAGCGAAGCAATTAGTGTTATAGATTCAATAGCATTCCAAACAAATATTCTTTCATTAAATGCTGCTGTTGAAGCTGCTACTGCAGGAGAAGCTGGAAAAGGTTTTGCTGTTGTTGCTCAAGAGGTTAGAAATTTGGCAAATAAAAGTGCTGAAGCTGCAAAGAAGATTAAAGAACTTGTATCTAAAACACAAGATAAATCAAATGAAGGTATTGAGATTACAAAAAATATGAAAGAAAATTTCATAGATGTAGTCAATAATGTTTCAAATACTTTAGAATTAGTTAATGCAGTGGCAGAAGATGCAGATAGTGAAATGAAAAAAATAATAAGTATTAATACATTAGTGAAAGACATTGATAATATGATTCATCAAAATAAAGAGATAATGCAAAACACTTATGTAGTAACATATGATCTTTCTAAAATCTCAAATGAACTTTATGAGCATGTTAAAAGAAAAAATATAGTAGAGAATAGTAATGGATGAGATAAAAGAAGCTTTTTTAGAAGAAGGACAAGAGCTTTTTGAAAGAATCAATACCATACTTTTAGAAGCTGAAGAGGAAGGTAAACTTAAGGAAGATAGTATAGATAAACTCTTTAGAGATATACATACTCTAAAGGGAAGTAGTGGTTCTGTAGGTTTTGTTAAATTTACTAAAATTACGCATATATTTGAGAATTTTTTAGTAAAAATAAGAAACAAAGAATTAAAAGTTGATAGAGAGGTATTGGATTTTCTCATAGAATCTGTAGATAGATTGGAAAAGATTTTAGCAGAAGAAGCAGATGGAAACTTGACTGATGAAAAGTTTAATCAATATGTAGACTATTTTGATAATTTGATTGAAGGTTTTTTAGGTAGTAAAAAGAGAAGTGATAATGAAAAAAAAGGACGAGATGAACTCTTAAAAAGAAACGGCGGTGAGATAGTTGACCTTTTTGAAAAGATTTATCAGATATTGCTTAGTTATGATAAAACAAATGAAATAACCCAAAAAGAGAAAGATGAACTTTTTAGATATTTTCATACTCTAAAAGCAAGTAGTCAATTTATTGGTTTTTCTATATTTTCAAATTTTATTCATGAAATAGAAAATTTATTAGATAAAATAAGAAATAATAATATAGAATATAATAAGATAGTGCATAGCTTTATGAAAGTTGCTACTAAAAAGGCAGAGGAAATAATAGATTTAGAGATAAATAGTGAATTTAAAGAAGCAGAAAAAATTTATAAAAATATTAAAAAAGATGTAAAAGGGTTAGAAAATAGATTAAATAATGGTGATATTAATGACAAAAAGAGTTATGATAAAGAAGATAAAAATGGAGACAGAAATCAAGAAATAGTTGATAATAGTATCCAAGATAGTAATGAAGAAAAAGATGACTATAGTAGCGAAAGTAGAAAGAAGAGTTTAAAAAAGATCGTTTCAAGTAGCTCTATTAGAGTCAATTTAGATAAAATTGATATATTAATGAATAAAGTTGGAGACTTAGTTATTACAAAGAGTATGCTTTTTCAATTTGCTGAAGCTTTAAAAGATTACCATATAAAAAATTTAATAATAGAGAAGTTAGAAGTATTAGATAGAAATATACGAGAACTCCAAGAGTCTGTAATGAGTGTTAGAATGATTCCAATGAGTTCTGTATATCAAAAAATACCAAAGATTATAAGGGATGTTTCTAAAAAGTTAAATAAAGATATCAAATTTGAACATTATGGTGATACTGTAGAGATAGACAAGTTAATGGTGGAGGCTTTAATGGATCCACTTACACATATTTTAAGAAATGCTATAGATCATGGTATAGAGCCTAAAGAAGAGAGGATTAATGTAAATAAACCAAATTATGGCAAAATAATAATGACAGCTTCACAAGAGAGTGGGCAGATAATTATCTCCATAGAAGATGATGGAGCTGGAATTGATGTAGACAAAGTAGGTGCAAAAGCTGTAGAAAAAGGGATAATCTCAGAAGAAGAGTTAAGAAGACTTTCACCAGATGACATTGCTATGCTTATCTTTTCGCCAGGACTATCAACTGCTGAGAAGATTAGTGATATAAGTGGTAGAGGTGTTGGCATGGATGTTGTAATGAATAACATTAATGCCATTGGAGGAACAATAAAAATTTTTACTAAAAAAGGTGTTGGTACTAAATTTGTAATTATTTTGCCATTAACACTAGCTATTTTAGATGGTTTAAATGTCAGGGTTGGTAAATATAAATTTGTTTATCCATTAAATATGGTTTTAGAGTCATTTCAACCTATAAAAGAGATAATAAAAAATATAGTAAAA
>DQSS01000393.1 GCA_015663165.1 Arcobacter sp.
AAAATAAACAAGGTATTTCTTTTTTGATTGTTGAACATCGAGTTAAAGAGATAGAGAAGATTAGTGATAGGTTTATTGGGTTGAAGTTGGGGGAATTAATTCTTGATGAGTTTGAAGTTGATAGTGAAGTTTTGAGAGAAATATTTCTATAGTTAAAATAAATATTTATTTTTAATAAAATATTTAAAATATTTAAAATATTTAAAGTATTTAAAGTATTTAAAGTATTTAAAGTATTTAAGGTATTTAAGGTATTTAAGGTATTATATAATTATGACGGAAAATAGAAAAAGAATATATGCTGATTTAAAAATTGAAAGTACAGAAACTTCAATGTATCAAGTTCAAAAAATAGATATAGCTAATAAAAACTTCATTTTTGCAAAAGAGGAATGGAAGAATGTTACAGGAACTCATTATGATAGAATTTATATTGATTTATTATATCATTTTGAATCAATAGGGAAAATACACCCAAAAGATAGTGTGTTAGTTGAGACAACTAGTGGTAATGCAGGTTCAGCATGTGCAAATGTTTCAAAAATATTAGGGTATGAATGTATAATTATTTTACCAGAAGATACTCCCACAAATAGAAAAAAAGATATTAAATACTATGGTGGAACACTTATAGAAACAAAAAAAGAAGATTATATAAAAGGTTCTGTACGAGAATGTAAAAAGTTAATAGTTAAAAATAGAAAAAAATTAAAAAAAGGTAGTAAGGATAAAGAACTATTTTTTTTAAATCATTCAAGAAATGAAATCTCTATTAAGTCTATGGAAGATATTGGTATGGAGATGGTTGTTTTTTTTAATAATATTAGAGTCACTCCAGATTATTTTATTACAGCTATAGGAAATGGTACCAGTACTTTGGGTATTTCTAGGGTATTAAAACAAAATTTTCCAAAAATTAAAATAATTGGACTTGAACCAAAAGAAGCTCCAATAGCGTACCGTAAAAAATTTCCAGATAAATATAAAAAAATTTCTAAAGAGTCTTATATAAGAAAGAAGCACGGATTGTTAGGTACAGGTGTTTGGGATATTGAATTTCCATTCTTGAATGAAAGTATTGATTTACTGGATGATATTAAATTAGTTAGTACAGATGAATGGAAATATGGTTTTGAACTTTTAAATAATAAAGAAAAGAAAAAAGTTGGTAGAACTTCAGGTGCTTGTTTGTCTGTATCTCTTGAAATGGCTAAGGAAATGAAAAATAAAGTTTTTACACATCTCTTTTATGATGATTCTTGGAAATATGAAAGTAGAAAAGTAAATGCTGAAGTTGATGTTTTCTTAGGTTTAAAGGATGTTCTCTCTAGCTATTCATTAAATTTTAAAAAAGTTTTTGATGATTCTTGTGTAACAGCAGCAGAAATTCTGAATGCTGATGTATGTGATTTATTTTTATTTAATCCCGAAGAACGACGTATTGAATTAAATGCCGTAGCGATTTCTGGAGAGTCTAGCATTACAGCCAAAAAATTAACAAAAAAAATGCGAGAAGATTTTCCACTTATATTTTATTATGGGAAACCAACTAAAAATGATACGAATATAACAGGGCAATCTATAGAGAAAAAAAGTATTACGATAATAGATGATTTAGAAGTTTCTAATATTAAAAGTATTGACACTACAAAAGAGTATAGTGAATGCTTTTCTGAAAATATAGAGGTACTTAAAAATTTAATTGTTTGTCCTATATGGTACAATGACACATATATTGGAAGCTTAAGAATTATGAATTATCATCAAAAGATATCTCATAATTATTTACATCTGCTACATTTATTAACTGAAATAATTTCAATTGCAATAGTGAATTATTTATATGAAAAGGTTGCATTAATTAATAAAAGTAGTCAAACAGCAATTCATGAACTACCTAGTATTATTCATGGATTAAGAAGTTATATTAAAATAGCTAAAAATAAAGTGGATTTAAAAAATTATGAGAATACAATAGATAAAAGCTTAAATGAAGTGACATCTTTAATTGGAACAGTTACAAGATTTGTTAATAATAAACCTTTAATAACATCTTTTAATGCATATAAAGTAATTTTAGCTATAGTAGGTAATATAGATTTGAATATAAAAGTTCTATTCCAATCGAATGAAATAGAAGACTATGAAAATATTAATATCTTTTTTGATAAAGAGATGTTTTCACAACTTATGTCATTGATTATTTTTAATGCAGAAAAGGTTTTTAAAAATATTAATAGAAAAGATAAATATATTATAATTGAATTTAAGAAAGATAGTATTTCTTTTTCCTCAAATACAGGGGGCTTTAAAAAACATATATTAGAAAAAGATTTTGTACCTTTTATTATCAATACATTTCGAAATAAAAAAGAGTCTTCCACTAGTCAGGGATATGGTTTAATTATTTCTAATAAAATTTGTGAAATAAATAATTGCTTAATGACACTAAGTAATGAAGGTAATAAGAATGAAATTGCGAAGGTATTAATAGAAGATATTGAGTATCAAGGAAAAAAGGATATGTTAAATGAAAACAGTTTATGATGTACTTGTAGTAGATGATAGTGAATCATCAAGAGATTTAATTCTTAATGCATTAAATAATGATAAGTTTATTAAAAATTCTTGCAGAGTTGATTTTAAAGAAAATTATAGAGAAGCAATTCAATGGTTAGATGAGAACAAGAATAATTTTGATATATTAATTAGTGATTTATACTTTTATGGTAATCCAAAGGGATTTGATATTTGTAAAGTTGGAAGAGAAATGAATGTTAATGCACATATCATATTAATTACTAGTCAAGCTAGAGAAGATATAAATCCAGATATTTTAGCTCGTTCAAGTATTGATAGTGTTTGTGAACGTTCAGAAGAAAACTATCTTGATAACTTAATTGATAATTTACATGAATTTATTAGAAATAAAGAAAAAAGCATAGAAGAAAAAACAACTTTTTTACAAAAAATAATGGATAATAAATATATGAATTCTATTAAATGGATAATAAATAAAATATAAGGAGTTAAGATGAAAAATATATTGAAAATTATAAGTTTATTATTTTTAATTATTGGTTGTTCAGATAAAGAAAGTAATATTATTAAGATAGGCTTAATTGAACCATTAACTGGAGATTTAGCTATGTATGGTAAACCTATTAGTGAGGGTGCATTGGTAGCTATTGCTGAAGCAAATAAAAAAAGTACAAAATATAAATTTAAACTAGTTATAGAAGATACTAAAAGTGAAACAAAACAAGCAATTACAGCAGTTAAAAAACTAATAAACTTCGATAATATTTCATTTATTGTCGGACCAGGAATTTCTTCACAGATGTTAGCAATAGCACCTATAGTTGAAAAAAATGAAGTTTTAACAATAGGAACAACTTGTGAAAATTCAAAAATTTCACAAGCAGGAAGTTATATTTTTAGAGTATATCCATCATATTTATTGCATGGTAAAACTTTAGCTGAATATACTATCAATGATTTGAAGTTAAAGAAAGCAGCAATTATTTTAATTAATAATGATTTTGGAATAGATATTTCAAAAGAGTTTAAAAAAGAATTTGAATCAAAAGGTGGGTTAGTTGTCGCTGAAGAATCCTATACTGATAATACTACAGATTTTAGGCTAATCTTAACTAAGTTAAAAGAAAAAAATCCAGATATTATTTTTATGTCATCATATATTGCTGAATATCCTAGAATCTTGAAACAAGCAAAAGAAATTGGATTAAATTCAAGGTTTTTAGCTTCTTCTAGTTTTTATGATGAGAAGATTTTAAAACTTTCGGGATCTACAGCAGAGGGAGTTATCGCATCGACTTCACTTTATGATATAGAATCAAAAGAAAAGGTAATAAATGATTATGTTAAGAAATATAAAAAGTTATTTAATCAAAAACCAGACTATTGGTCAGGTTATGGATATGATGCAACAAACTTAATAATTTCATCAATTTTAGAAAGTGAAAATAATGTGAAAGAAGCAATTAATTATCTTAATGAAATAAACTCATTTAAAGGGGTGACAGGTTCTTTAAGTTTCGATAAAAATGGAGATGTCTTTACTGATATACGAATAGTTGAAGTTAAGGATAGTAAATTTGAAACAGTAAAAATAATTAATTAATAAACTTATATACATGCAAATAGTAATAAATATAATATTTAGTTGCTTAGTACTACTAACTGTATCAATATCCTTCTACCTAATCTTCAAACCCACAAAAATATTCCACATAGCCCATGCTTTTACCATAAGCTTAGGGGCATATATGGTTTATCTA
>DQSS01000018.1 GCA_015663165.1 Arcobacter sp.
AGATTAATTATATTGCTAACACAATAAATACTACTGTATCTAAAATTGGTAATTCATTATCAAAAGTCACTACAATATTAAATGAATACAAAAATAATGATTATAGAAAAAAGATGGATGAAACACTTTTTAGAGGTGGTGAGTTACAAAACTTATTAAATGGAATAAACAATCTACAAGAAGGTATTACAAATAGAATAAGTCAAGGTTATCAAACTGGTTTGACATTGGAATATCAAGCAAACATATTACAAAATGAAGTTTCTAATTTATCAAATTGTACAATTGAACAAGCAAGTAATATTGAAAGTACAGCTTCTGCTATAGAACAAGTGAGTGCTAATATTAGTCAGAATACAAATATTGCTATAAATATGCATAATGCAAGTTCTAATCTAAAAGATTCAGCAGAAAAAAATTCAATTTTAACAACTAATACAATTGAATCTATGAATAATATTTCTTTATCCACTGAGTGTGTATATGATGCAATAAGTGTAATATCTAAAATAGCATTTCAAACAAATATATTAAGTTTAAATGCTGCAGTAGAAGCAGCAACAGCAGGAGAAGCTGGTAAAGGTTTTGCTGTTGTAGCTCAAGAGGTACGAAACCTAGCAAATAGAAGTGCTGAAGCAGCAAAAACTATAGAATCTTTAATGGATAATTTAAGAGAAGAGACAATGAAAGGGAAAGAATATTCTTTGAAAATGAGTGAAGAATTTAATATATTAAATAAAAATATAATAAATACAATATCGTTAGTTGATGATATTGTATCTTCATCTAAAGAGCAAGGTTTAGGAATAGAACAAATTAATCAGTCTATTCAAAATATAGATAGAGCTACACATCAAAATGTATTATCAACTCAAAAGGTTAAAGATATATCGCTTCAAACATATGAAATTGCAAATAAATTAGTTACGGCTAATGATAATGTGGAATTTGTAGGAAAAGAATTAATATTAATTAATAGTAGTGAAGTGTATATAGATGATAAATAAAAAATGGAAAATAATATTAGAAACAATTGATTTTGCAATGCAACCAATTGTTGATATAACCAGTGGTCGTACAATTGCGCATGAGTCATTGTTGCGAGAATATAAAAAAGCTGGGTTTGCTTCAATTGATGACTTTTTTGATACAGCATACGAAGAACAAGTTTTATTTACGATTGATATTGAGCTAAGAAAAAAAGCACTAATTAAATTTAAAGAATTATATAAAAAAGACAATAGTCTTTCTTTGTTTTTTAATATAGATAATAGAGTAATAAAAATGGCTAACTACCAATCTGGATTTACAGATAATATTCTAAAAGAACAAAATCTTCCTGAAACTTGTCTAACATTTGAAATCTCAGAAAAACATGAATTTAAATCATTTATTGAAGCAAAAACAATTTTTAGTTTATATAAAGAGCAGGGGTTCAAAATAGCACTTGATGATTTCGGTACTGGATATTCAGGATTAAAGATGCTTTACTATACGAGTCCAGATTATATAAAAATAGATAGGTTTTTTATAACTGACATTTTAAATGACAATAAAAAGAAGATATATGTTGCTAATATAGTAAATATAGCTCACCAGTCTAATATCAAAGTATTGGCAGAAGGAGTTGAAACTATTGATGAATTAAATGTTTGTAGAGAAATTGGTTGTAACCTTGTTCAGGGTTATTATGTTCAAAGACCAAGTCAAAATATTAAGGAACTGAAATCTAGTTATAATAAAATATTAGAAAATAAAATAGTATCTAGTAAATGTGATAATAGTTTTCATTTGGATAATGTTTATTATAAATCAAACTCATATAATAATCTTATTGATAAATATATTATTGCCTCATCTACAAACTTAAAAGGAGAAATTACAAGTGTATCAGAGGCATTTTGTAAAATAAGTAAATATGAAAAGATAGAACTTATAGGAAAACCACATTCTATTTTAAGAGATTTAAGTGTTGATAAATCTATTTTCAAAAATCTATGGAAGACTATACTTTCTGGAAAAATATGGAAGGGAGAACTAAGTAATAAAGCAAAAGATGGTTCAATATATTGGGTAGATGCAACAATAAGTCCAAACTATGATAAAAATAATATTTTACTAGGATATACATCAATTCGTCAAGATATTACAGCTAGAAAAGAACTTGAAAAGTATTTAATTACTGATCATCTTACAAACGCATTTAATAGAAAACATTTTGATGATATTTTGATAAAAGAAAGTATAAGAATACAACAAAATGGTGCTTATATGACATTGGCTATTTTGGATATAGATAGTTTCAAACTTTTTAATGATACTTATGGACACAATAAAGGAGACAAAGCTCTTCAACAAGTATCAAAATATATTATGAAAGTATTAAAAAAAGGTGAATATTTTTTTAGAATAGGTGGAGAGGAATTTGCAATTTTAATAATGAACTATGATAAAAAAGATTCACAAACTAAATTGATGAAAATATTAAATGGAATTGAAGCATTAAAAATAGAACATAAAAAGAATAAAAATGTATCAGATTACCTAACCGTATCTTGTGGTGCAATATGTGTAAGAGGAAAAAATATACATGAAAATACAAATTTATTTATCAATGCAGATATGTTGTTGTATAAATCTAAAAATAATGGAAAGAATCAATTAACAATTTCTAACAAAGTATATACAAGTTCTTTAAATATTAGATTAGATAATAGAAAATAAATTTTACTAAATAATATTTGACAAATAGAAATAAAATATATATAATGCCTATAAATTATTACTATTTATAGTGATAACTACAAAACAAGGAGTCATATTATGGCAAAAGAAACAAAAGAGTTAAAGAAAAAAGTTGCAAAAAAGAAAATTGCTAAAAAAACATTAAAGAAAAAAGTTGCAAAAAAGAAAGTTGTAAAAAAGAAAGTTGCAAAAAAAGAAACAAAGAAAAAAGTTGCAAAAAAGAAAATTGCTAAAAAAACATTAAAGAAAAAAGTTGCTAAAAAAGCGACAAAGAAAAAAGATGCAAAAAAGACATTAAAGAAAAAAGATTCTAAAAAGTCTAATAAAAAGAAATAACTAAATTTAGAGTAGAACTTTCTACTCTAAAAATGTAATCAAATTGAAATAAACATATCTTATACTTCTTAAATTAAAAGAAGGATATTTTATGAAAATAAATATAAAACAAATCAAATCAAAATACCAAAATCAAATATCACTAGCTATTGCAAATAATTATGAAGCCGTAATGATACCACTTGAATGTGAATATGATCTATATTGTTTAGATAATATAGATGATGAAGAATATATACTTGCTCTTGCTGATGATTATGGTTGGGACAAATTCATACTAATTGATCTTATAAAAAAAGAAGAACAAATATTTGATTTATATAAATTAGAGGTTGCCTAAAGTAAATAATAAGAATGTAACCAAATTGAAATAAATTGACCTTATAATACTTTTAAATATTAAGGAATTTATATGAGTTATTTTAAAAAAGTAAAAAAAGGAGATCAAGTTTTTGGTTTGATTTTTGGACTAGGTACCGTAAAGAATATATCTGAAAATGGATATTATCATTTCAATACTGAATTTGATGGAGATTATGAAGTTGCATATACAGATGATGGAATACCTAACTGGGGAAAGTTTAAAGAACAAACTTTATTTTTTAAAGATGATATAGATTTAACAGATTATGATTTCTCTGCAAGTAATAAGCTACTTACATCAAAAAAAATTATTAAGTTATTGGCTAACAATAAGCTTGAAGTCAGATTACCTTCAGGTATCTGGCATATTTGTAATAAAAGAGTTAAAGAATATTCTAAAAAATTATTAAAAAATGAGACATACCATTTATTTAGAAAGCAAGAGGATAATTAATATGGTAAGTATTTTAAAAAAGAACTATCAAATACTATTATCTATATTTATTTTTGCAGTTGTGATAGGATTTCACATACCATTTTATAAAGCTATCATTTTACTGTTGGAATTTATAGTAATAATTGAAGTTGTAAAGATGATTTCAGATTTTGTTGAAAAAAGAAAGATACGGCTTAGATTTGCTATTGATATTTTTATCATTTTTTTAATAAGAGATATTATTATACTTACCACAAATCAAAATAAAGATTATTTTGATATTTCATTTTTAATTGGAGTTGTTTTTGCATTTTTTATATTTAGAATTATGGCATTGAAATATTCACCTTCTAATATGCCAAAATTGAAGAAAAACAAATAAATCAAAATCAAAGATTAGTTTTTTAAGTATAATGATATTTAAGTTAATGTTATTAATATACAATTAAAAAAAGGATTTGAATTATGGAGAAAATAAAAAGTTTTATACATAGTAAATACTATATTGAGCTTCTAATTGCAAGTATATTATTTATAGTGGCATTTGCTACAAATAGTATGATTGAGGTTATAATTGCATTATTGTATTTTATTATTATGCTTGAAGTTGTAAGAGCTGTTATGAGCTTTGTAAGGGAAAAACAAATACAAATTATATTTTTAATCAATGCTTTTATTATACTTGCTCTTCGTGAATTTATAGTAAATGTTGTAAAAATAAATAAAGAAGAGATTACTAGTATCGATGCATTGTTAAGTAGTAGTACAAATTTTCATATTCTAATATTTGGTGGAGTATTGTTATTTTTATTTGTTCTTCGTTGGCTTTCAATCATTACTTCTCCTGATAAAATATCTTAAATAATACCTTGTAGCCAAACAGTAACCAAAACATATTAAAATCTCATAATTAAAATTATGAAGGATTGTTAAGTGTCTATATTCGAATCAAAAAATAAAACTGTTCAGCTTCAAGAAGATTTAATAAAATATTTTCTTATTGCCGCTGCAACTGTATCAATTTTGACAACTTTTGGTATATTGTTTTCTATAATATTTGAAGCAATAGAGTTTTTTAAACTAAAAAGTTTTTTCTACTTCTTTACTGGAACTGAATGGTCTCCTGGAACTGTTGATAGTAAATTTGGTGCATTACCAATATTTGCTGGAACTTTTATGATAACTGCAATTGCTATGAGTATTGCTCTTCCTATTGGGCTTGGGTCTGCTATATTTATGAGTGAATACGCTTCATCAACACAAAGAACATATCTAAAGCCATTATTAGAAATCTTAGCTGGAATTCCTACAGTTGTATATGGTTTCTTTGCTGCTATTACTGTTGCTCCATTTATCGTAAGTGTTTGTAACTCTATGGGAATAAATGCTTCTTTTAACTCAGCTTTAGCTTCTGGTGTTGTTATGGGTATTATGATTATTCCTGTAATTTCATCTTTGAGTGATGATGTTATAGCTAGTGTACCTGATAGTTTACGAAAAGGTGCTCTTGCTTTAGGGATGACAAAAGCTGAAACTATTAAAGATATAGTTTTACCATCTGCACTTCCTGGTATCATCTCTGCTACACTTTTAGGTGTATCTAAAGCTTTAGGTGAAACTATGATTGTTGTTATGGCAGCAGGGTTACGACCAAACTTATCTTGGAATATGTTAGAAGATATGACAACAGTAACTGTAAGAATAGTTGATAGTTTAGTAGGTGATCAAGCGTTTAATTCTCCTGCAACATTAAGTGCCTTTGCTTTAGGCTTGGCTTTATTTGTTGTAACTTTAGTATTAAATATTATATCAGTAAAGATGATTAAAAAATTCAAGGAAAAATATAAGATGAGTAGTTTATAATGAGTAAAAAAAATAACAATATATTTTATGATCCAAGTTTAAAAAAAAGACATTTTAAAGCAAAGCTATTTAAATACTTTGCAGTTGGTTCATTGGCTATTTCACTTCTATTTTTAGCAATATTTTTAGGAGATATGGTAGTAAAAGGTAGTTCTGCTATAAAGCAAACATATATACAAGTAGAAGTAAGTTATAACGAAAAAAGTATAAAAAGTTATAGAAAAGCAATAAAAAGAAAGTATGTAAAACTTGTGAGTCGTGCAGAACTTAGAACTATACCAATGCAAATAAAAAATGATCCATCTCTTATGGGAACTACTAAACTTGTATGGATGTTAGCAGATGATCAAGTAGATATGTATATGAAAGATTACTATTATAAGATAAAATCTAAAAACTTAAAGACTTTAGAAGATCTGATAAAAAATGATAGAGTTGAAAAAAGATTCAATATAGTATTTTTTACTCATGGAGATAGTAAGACTCCAGAGTATTCTGGAATATTATCTGCTATGATTGGAACTATTATGACTTTATTAGTAGCTATGTTTGTTGCATTTCCTATTGGTGTTGCAACTGCTGTGTATCTTGAAGAATTTAGTAAGCAAGGTAAATGGAGTGAATTTTTAGAAGTAAATATAAATAACTTAGCAGCTATTCCATCCATACTATTTGGACTATTAGGACTGGCAATATTTATAAATCTTTTTGGAATGCCAAGAAGTTCAGCACTTGTGGGTGGACTTACTCTTGCTTTAATGACTTTACCAATTATTGTAGTTTCTTCAAGAGCAGCATTAAGAAGTGTACCTGCAAGTATAAGACAAGCAGCATATGGACTAGGACTTACAAAAGTTCAAGTTGTTAAAGACCATGTTCTACCACTAGCTTTTCCTGGAATTATGACAGGAAGTATAATAGGACTTGCTCAAGCGATGGGAGAAACTGCACCACTTATAATAGTAGGTATGATAGCATTTATTCCAGATGCTCCTACAAATATTTTAGATGCAGCAACAGTTATGCCAGCACAAATATTCACATGGGCAGGAATGCCAGAACGAGCATATATAGAAAGAACAGCGGCAGGTATATTGGTACTTCTAACAGTACTTATATCACTTAATACATTTGCTGTTTATTTAAGAAAGAAGTTTGAAGTTAAGTGGTAGATTTATTAAAGTATGACATATTGACATACTTTTAAGGTATTGGACTTAATGAAAGAAATGGGTGCGTAAAAACTTAAGTAAGCTACGATAGAATAGTGGTTAAAAAGGGTTTAATTAGAATGAATTTTAAAAAAGTA
>DQSS01000290.1 GCA_015663165.1 Arcobacter sp.
TATTCTATTTAACTATTACAGTTAAACCTCTTTTTATATTTTGCAATGCATAAGCATCATCTATTTTGATATATTGAGTATTTGCAGGTACTTTCATCTTTGCACCTTTATATACTCTATTTTTCTTTACCATTCCAAGTAAGTTTAGATCTCTATCAAAATAAGTAACTTTAGGATACCAATGATTTAGGTTCCTGCTTATTATTTTAATTTCTTTTGCATCACTCACTTTTAGCATATATGCACTAAGTGGTTTTGATAATTTTACTTTTTCATTTTTTGATATGTTTATTCTTTGTGCAATACTTGAATTTAAAATATTTATATTATATTTCCAAGAAGTATCTGAAAGTTTAACAATATCATTTATACTTGTCTCACTCTTTTTTAGTTCATTATCAAACATAAAAGGGTCAAACATGTATTCACTTTTAAAAGTTATCTTCCAAGACATAGAGTTTTCATTTATCATCAACTCTTTAGTAAAGTAGTATGAATATCCAAGATTTTGTATAGCATCTTTTATAGTTTTCATAGCAAGCATTGGATTGCTATGTACTTCAAAAGTTACCTCTACATTTTTTGGTGTATTAAATCTTAACTTTAAAAATCCATGTTCATTTAACATATGTAGAAGATTTGAATATTTTAAATCTTCCCCTCTTACAAATTCACTTTTATTTGAAGTAAGTTTATTGATTAAATTCTCATGTTTTAAATAATAATTTTCACTTATTAAGTTTTTTATTTTATCACTTAATATATCTGCATTTAAAGATATCCCTACTGTGAATAAAAAAGCTAATAATATTTTCATAAAATTATTTTAAAGCGTGTATTAAAATACCAGCAGCTACTGAAACATTTAAACTATCAAAATCATTTTCCATTTTGATTGCGACTTTTACATCTAGTTTCTTTGCTAATCTATTTGATAAACCATCACCCTCATTTCCTAAAAATAGTGCCATTTTTTGTCCACTATCTCTTGAAAGAGTTTTTACATCATAACCATCTGGGTCTGCTCCAACTAAAGAGAAACCTAATTGTTTCAATTCATTTGCTAAGTCAAAACTATTATGTACTAATCCAACAGGAAAGTCCAACATAGTTCCAGAGCTAGTTCTTACCATAGGAGCAGGAAGTGGATTTTTAAGTCCACATATTATTAATCCTTCAGCCCCTAAGGCATAACAAGAACGAATAATCGCACCAATGTTACCTGTATCTGTAAGTCCATCAAGGACAACTATAAATTCTTTTTTCTTTAATTGTGTTAATTCAGTATATTCATAATCTTTGATTCTTAGCAAAAACCCTTGGTGATTTCCACCACGAGCAAGACCTTGTGCTTTTTGCATATCAGGTCTAATTATTTTTGCGCCATTGTCCATAAATTTTTTGAATAATTTCTTATCAATCTCTTTTGTTAAGAAAATTTCTTCAATCATTTCTGGGTGTTTATCTAAAATATAAAATACTATTTGTTTTCCGTATACTATCATGCTTTTATTTTATCTAAATTTATGTAGAAATCTACTTAAGTACATATACACCATAATTTTGCTATTATAATATTTATAATAAATACAAATAATGGATATAAAATATGAACTATTTTGCAAAAAGAATTATACCTTGCTTGGATGTTGATAACGGAAGAGTAGTAAAAGGTGTGAACTTTGTAGGACTAAGAGATGCAGGCGATCCTGTAGAAGTTGCGCGAAGATACAATCAAGAAGGTGCAGATGAGATTACATTTTTAGATATTGGAGCATCACATGAAGATAGAGATACTATTGTTGATGTTGTAAAAAGAGTTGCTTCTGAGATATTTATACCACTTACTGTTGGTGGTGGAATACGAAAACTTGATGATATTTACAACTTACTAAATGTAGGCTGTGATAAAGTTTCTATAAACTCTGCAGCTGTTGTACGACCTGATTTTATAAATGAAGGTGCAAAAAGATTTGGTAGCCAATGTATAGTTGTAGCAATTGATGTAAAAAGAGTTGCAGATGGTTCGTATCATGTATTTGTAAAAGGTGGTAGAGAAGACACTGGAATGGATGCTGTGCAATGGGCAAAAGAAGTTTACAGCAGAGGAGCTGGAGAGATACTTCTTACATCTATGGATAGAGATGGAGCTAAGAGTGGATTTGAACTAAATATCACAAAACAAATATCTTCTGCTATTGATATACCTGTTATTGCAAGTGGTGGAGCAGGAACTATGGAACATATGAAAGAAGCATTTACACTTGGTGGAGCTGAAGCTGCACTTGCTGCTTCTATTTTCCACTTTAAGGAAATTGATATTATGGATTTGAAACATTATCTAAAAGATAACAATATTCCAGTAAGGATATAATATGTTAAAAAAAGCAATACTAACTGCACTTATTCCATTTAGCTTATTTTCTTATGAACTAAACTTTTCTAAAGAATTTTCCAAAAATATAAGCCCAGATAATTTAAGTACAAGAATATCTGTAAATATTATAAATAAAGATGAAAGATTTGTAAGTGATAATTTAGAATCTATAAATGACTATGTAAAATCAAGTAACGGTATAAAGTTTGAAAATGGAAGTTTCAATCTTACTCCAAGATATTCATACAAAAATAAAAATAGAAAATTTTTAGGCTATGCAGGAAATCTTTCATATACAATCGTCAGTATAAATGCAAACTCTATGAATGAATTTTTATCAGAATTAATAGATGTAAAAAATTCTCTTAAAGAGAAAAGTTTAAAATTATCTATTAACAATACAGTATGGAAAGTAAGTGATAAAAAATACAATAACTCACTAGATACTCTAAGACTAGAAGCTATAAATTGGATTGGTAATTATTCAAAAGAATTAAACAAATCTTGTACTATCAAAAAGATTAGTATAAACCCAAGAAAAAATGGATATCCAAGAAATACCATAATGGCTAAGTCAAGAAGCACTATAAATGTTACACCAGCAAAAAGTGATAAATCAATATCTATAAATCCTAAATTTACATTGGAATGCAGATGATAGTATGTGCTGGAAGAAATGAAACATTTCCATTTGCTACTCCTCTTGGAGTTGGACTAATAGAATCAGCTATGAACTTTACCCAGCTTTGTTTATTTAACAAACCTGATTATATTGTTTTTGTTGGAAGTGCAGGAAGCTATGGAGATCATAATATATTTGATATTGTTGAGAGTTCAAGTGCTGCTAATATTGAACTATCTTTTTTTACTGATGATTCTTATACTCCTTTAGATAATGTTATAAAAACAAATAACAAAACTCTAAGAGATGATACTATTGTGAACTCATCAAATTATATAACTACAAGTGAAGTTCTATCTAAAGAGTTCAAACAATATGGAATAGGAATAGAAAATATGGAATTCTTTTCTTTATGTCAAGTTGCAAAAGAATTTGAGATTCCTGTTGCTGGAATATTTATAGTTACTAACTATACAAATAAAAATGCTCATGAAGATTTCAAAAAAAATCATCAAGAAGCTATGTATAAATTAATCGATTATTTAAAAGAAAAGAAGTTGATTCAAAAGTAGATGTTCCATGTGGAACAATTGAAAAATAAAATGAATTTGAGTGTTCCACATGGAACATTTGTAAAAAGGAAATAAAATAGAAACTTTATATGACTATAGTTTGAAAGAACTACAAGAAAAAATAAAACCATCTTTTAGAGCAAAACAAATCTATAACTGGATGTATAAAAAATATGCTACATCATTTGATGATATGAAAAATATTCCAAAAGATTTGAAAGAAACATTAGCAAAAGATATTCCACTAGAAATAGGTAAAATCATCAAAACTGAAAAAAGTAGCGATGGAAGTATCAAATACCTTTTTGAATTTAAAGGTGGACATACTGTTGAAGCTGTTTTGCTTTTAATGAAAGAAGAAGAGAAAAATGATGAAGGAAATATAACTCAAGGAGCTCAATATACTTTTTGTGTATCTTCACAAGTTGGATGTAAAGTTGGATGTAGTTTTTGCCTTACAGCTAAAGGTGGATTTACTAGAGATTTATCTGCTGGAGAAATTGTAGCTCAAGTTTCTTATCTTAAAAAATTAAACAACATAGATGAAAAGAAAAGTGTAAATATTGTTTATATGGGTATGGGTGAACCACTTGATAACTATGAAAATCTTGTAAAAGCTATCAAGATTATATCTTGTGAAGAAGGATTAAATATTGCTACAAGAAGACAAACAATATCTACAAGTGGAATATCTTCAAAAATAGAGAAACTAGGTGAAGAAAATCTTGGGGTACAACTTGCTATTTCACTTCATGCTGTTGATGATGATTTAAGAAGTGAACTTATTCCTATGAATAAAGCATACAATATTGACTCAATAATTGATGCTGTTAAAAAGTTCCCAATTGATACAAGAAAAAAAGTTATGTTTGAATACCTAGTAATTAAAAATAAAAATGATGATATAGAATCAGCAAACAAGCTTGTAAAAATACTTGATGGAATACTTGCTAAAGTAAACTTGATATATTTCAATCCATACCCAGGTACACCTTATGAAAGACCATCAAGAAATGCAATGATGGCTTTTAAAGAACAGCTAATAAAAAAAGGTGTCACTTGTACAATTAGAGAATCTAAAGGATTAGATATTAGTGCCGCATGCGGTCAACTTAAAGAACAAGAAGGAGAAAAAGATGCCGACTCTTGATATAATAATGGTAGTGTTTTTATTTGTAGTAGCATTTGGTGGAGCGTGGGCTTTTGTAAAATTTAATGAAGAAGATGAGGATAGATAAAATGGCAATAACTAGATTTGCACCAAGCCCTACTGGGTATTTACATATTGGAGGTTTACGAACAGCTTTATATTCTTACCTTTGGGCTAAGAAAACTAATGGTGAATTTAAACTTAGAATTGAAGATACTGATGAAGCTAGAAATAGTGAAGATGCAGTTAAAGCAATAATTGAAGCTTTTAATTGGGTTGGTATGGATAGTGATTGTGAAGTAGAATACCAATCTAAAAGAAAAGATATATATACAAAATATATAAATGAACTTTTACAAAATGGTAATGCTTATAAGTGTTATATGTCAAAAGATGAACTAGCAACTTTAAGAGCAAAGCAAGAAGCTGCAAAAGAAAATCCAAGATATGATTGTACTTGGAGACCAGAAGTTGGGAAAACTCTTCCTAGTATCCCTGAAGGTGTTGAGCCAGTGATTAGAATCAAAGCTCCACTTGAAGGTAAGCTAGAATTTACTGATGGTGTAAAAGATGAGATGAGTTTTGGGGCTGATCAAGTTGATGATTTTGTTATTGCTAGAAGTAATGGTGTTGCTACATATAACTTTGTAGTTGCAGTTGATGATCACCTTATGGGTGTGACTGATATATTAAGAGGTGATGATCACTTAACAAATACACCAAAACAAATGGTTATTTACAATGCACTTGGATTTGATATTCCCAAGTTTTACCATATACCAATGATTACAAATCCATCAGGAAAAAAACTATCAAAAAGAGATGGTGCTATGGATGTAATGGAATATAAAAGAATGGGTTATTTACCTGAAGCACTTTTAAATTTCTTGGTTAGACTTGGATGGTCAAACAAAGATCAAGAGATATTTTCAATGGATGAGATGCTAGAATTATTTGATCCAAATAA
>DQSS01000243.1 GCA_015663165.1 Arcobacter sp.
TGTATATGAAACACTGTCCAAAGAGAATTTAGAAACAATAGATGATATAAATGTAGAATATGTAAATAAAATGATAGAGAATCATATGAATGGAAATGAAAACAACTATCATCAGATATGGACTTTGATTACATATATAAAATGGATGGAAAAATATCTTGGCTAAAACTAATCTTTTAATTTTTTGTATCAGCTTAAATAAAGGTGGTGCAGAAAGAGTTATATCACTAATGTTAAACAAGTTTATACAAGATGAAGATATTTGCTTGCACCTTATCCTTATGGAGGATGGTATTGATTATGATCTACCAACCTCTATAAATATGACTATTTTGAACAAAAATTATAAAAGTGGTGTAAGAAAATTAATAGAATTACCATTTGTTGCTTGGCAATTATCAAAATATCTAAAAGAAAACAAGATAGACACTGTGATGTCATTCTTGTATAGACCCAATTATGTAAATATACTAGCTAAGTTTTTGGGAACTAAGCACAAATCAATTATTAATATTCGAAGTACTACTTCAAGATATTTAAATGAAGGATTACTGGGAAAAATAAATTTATTTTTGGTTAAACTACTATTTAATAACGCTGACCTTATCGTCTCTAATTCACAAGGTGTTGAAAATGACCTTAAAACTTTAATGAGCATCACTACAAAAACAAAAGTGATACACAACCCTGTAGATCTTGACTTTATCAATGAAAAAAAAGAAACCTGTGATGATATACCCTTTAATTTTGATAAGCAAAAAAAATATATTATTTCAGTAGGTCGGTTAATACCGCTGAAACGCAATAAAGATTTGATAGATGCATTTCATACCTTGCAAAATAAGGATGATGACTTACAATTAATCTTACTAGGAGAAGGAAAACTAAAAAATAAGCTTATTGAGTATTGTAAAAAACTTCAAATTCAGAAAAAAGTACATTTTCTAGGAAATGTCACAAATCCTTTTTACTATTTATATAAATCTGACCTATTTGTTATGACTTCGGAAATAGAAGGATTCCCGAATGTTGTAGTAGAAGCGATGGCGTGTGGACTTCCCGTTATATCGTCAGACTGCAAAAGCGGGCCAAGAGAGATACTTGGAGATAATAAATATGGCTTACTTTATCCCGTAGGTGATGTTGAAGCTTTACGCAAACACATGCAATATTATCTTTACAATGAAAACATTAACCTCGGACAGATCAAACAGGCCGAGATGAAACGTTTGAAAGATTTTAAGATTGAAAAAATAATGAAAGAGTTTGAAAGTATACTATGAAACCATTAAAAAGTTATATAAAATACCGTCCAGATATAGATGGATTACGATCCATTGCCATTATGAGCGTATTGATCTTTCACTTAGGTTTTCAAAGCTTTTCGGGTGGCTTTGTTGGAGTGGATATCTTTTTTGTTATTAGTGGATTTCTTATTACTAATTTAATAAAAAGAGAGATAGAAATAACTGGTGAGTTTAGCATGAAGCAGTTTTATATTAAAAGGATTCGCAGACTACTACCTGCTTTAATTATCGTATTATTTTTTACAATCCTTTTTTCTATACTGGTATTTTCCCCAACCCATCTGAGTAGAATAGGTGGAGCATTAACATCTGCCATTGCAAGTGTTTCAAATATTTACTTCTGGCTTGAAACAGACTATTTTGATGTTTCTTCACAACTAAAACCATTTTTACATACCTGGTCTTTGAGTACAGAAGAACAGTTTTATCTTATCTGGCCATTTCTACTATGGGGATTAATGACGATTAAAAAGAATTGGTTAATTCCTGCTTTTTTAATACTTACAGGTATCTTTAGCCTCTATTTGAACCAAGTTTTTGGTGATGGTTCAGTTGGAATTATAAGTAAACATTCTCAACGGATAGCAGAACTCATACAGGATGGCAATACCACTATCTTTTTCCTACTTCCCTTTAGAATCTTCGAGTTTGCCATTGGTGCACTTGTTGTTTGGATTATTCACATAAAAAGCAAACAATGGATCTATGATCTACTTTTTATCCTTGGTCTTATTCTTATCGGATATGCTGTCTTTAGTTTTGACGATAAGATGCTATTCCCCTCTTACTACGGTCTTGTCCCCACTCTGGGTGCTGCATTGATTATATACTCTGGTCACAATAGCCGTTTTAAAGGTATTTTAAGCAATAAACTCGCTGTTGGTATAGGGTTGATCAGTTATTCTCTTTATCTCATACACTGGCCGATAATAGTTTTTTGGACATATTTAGCTAATTCAATCGATAGTAGTGCGGCGTTAATAATCATTCTAGCGTCATTTACACTAGCAACTTTAAATTACTTCTATGTTGAGCAGCCATTTAGAAAAAAAAAATACGATCTTGCACTCCCTCATTGGAAATATACTATTATTGCATTGGTAGCATTATTGGCATACCTTGGCATCAATATAAAACAAAATGATGGATGGACTTGGCGAATTCCTAAAACTGTAGTTTTTGAAGATATAGGTGATGCTAAAAATTTCCACTTAAAAATGTGGGGGGGAGCAGGATACAAAGGAAAGGGACTCATAGACAGAGCAAAGGGAAAAGCAGATATTGTATTAATAGGTGATTCTCATGCAAATCATTATGCTGAAGGTTTATACAAAATCTTATCCAAAGATAACAACCTAAGTCTATATATTTCGAACTGCTTTAGCTCAATCTATTTACCTAAATTTAGAAGAGTAGATAAAGAGAGCTATATTCAAATATCTGCGGAAGCATTATCAAAAGATATCCCTTATATTAAAAATGGCAACACACCCATTGTCGTACTATCAGAATCATGGCTTAGCCAAATGAATACAGCTGACATGGTAGATAAAAATGGTATAAGAAGGCATATTAAAATCAGAACAAAAGACATCATTCAAGGTATTTATGCTTTGAAAGACATGATTGGTGATAGTATATTGGTCATTATAGGCAACGTCCCAGGTGCTAGGTATAACCTATATGATATTTTTTCACGACCTAGACCATTGTTCTTCTCTAGTTTTGATCAGGATAAATACTTGGAGGTTTCTCCATATCCAGAAAGAGTTGCATTCAATAAACAACTTAAAGAGGCTTCTATAAAATCAGGAAAATTTATCTTTTTAGACCCTCATGATGTGTTATGCGCAAATGGGAAATGCAGAAATCTTGATGTAGATAAAAAACTTATCTACTCAGATGGGAATCATCTAAGTAAATATGGATCCATTGAGGTAATAAAAGGGTTTATGCCTCAATTTCTAAAAATATTACAGTCAAAAGATTAAGCAATAGACCTGCTAATGTAAGTAAAGACAAGGGTCAAATCTTTACTTTTAGCTAAAACTTGGCATTGAAGTCATAAATATATATTTAAATATACCAGATTGGAATAAAAAAATTATGAAGCCTAAACTAATTCGAATAACCACTGTTCCAGTATCGCTAAAGATTCTACTTAAGGATCAATTACGATTCATTAACCAATACTTTGAAGTTATTGGTGTTTCTTCAAAAGGTACCGAACTTAATGATGTTAAAGAAACTGAAGGCATCCGAACTATAGAACTAGAAATGAGTAGAGAGATTACTCCACTAAAAGATATAGTTTCATTAGTAAAAATGACTATTTTACTAATGAAAGAAAAACCAGACATTGTTCATACGCATACCCCTAAAGCTGGTATAGTTGGTATGTTGGCAGCATGGATAGCTAGAGTACCTCATAGACTACATACTGTTGCGGGCTTACCTGTGATGGAAGCTACTGGAAGAAAAAAGACACTATTGTTAATGGTTGAAAAACTTACTTATGCTTGTGCCACTAA
>DQSS01000140.1 GCA_015663165.1 Arcobacter sp.
AGCAGCAACACAAAAAAGATTCTTAAAAAGTCCATATAAAGAAGCTAAATATTTACCTCACTATAAACCAGAACATATGTTTAATTATTATAAGTTTTGGGAAAATACAGGTTCTTTTCATACTACAAATTATAGTTCTAATAAATGGATTAGAAAAAGTAAATATATAAGAAATAATATAAATAAGACAAATATAATTGAAGATTTAAAGATTTAGATATAATTATATTTTAATATAGGAAAACAAATGAACATAGCAAAAAACTTAAATGACTTAGTTGGAAACACACCAATAATACAACTTAATAATATCAATAAAAACATATATGCAAAATGTGAATTTATGAATCCAACTTCTTCAGTAAAAGATAGACTTTCTATGAATATGTTAGATGTAGCTTTAAAAAATGGAACTATAAATAAAGACACCCATATCATAGAACCCACAAGTGGAAACACAGGTGTAGGGCTAGCAGCTCAATGTGCAAGTAGGGGAATGAAACTAACTCTTACTATGCCAGATTCGATGAGTCAAGAAAGACGAGATTTGATGAGTGCTTTTGGTGCATCAGTAGTTTTAACTCCTGCAAAACTTAGTATGACAGGAAGTATAAATAAAGCCTTAGAAATGGCAAAAGAAGAAGAAAATGCAGTAGTGTTAGATCAGTTTTCAAATATGTCAAATCCAGCAATTCATGAAACAACAACAGCCTTAGAAATACTAAATGATATGGATGAAGATGTTGATATATTAGTTGTAGCTGTTGGTACAGGTGGAACTATAAGTGGAACATCAAAGGTACTAAAACAAAGACTACCAAATATAAAAATAGTAGCAGTAGAACCTGATGATAGTGCAGTTCTAAGTGGAGAAGAGTTTGGAGCACATAAAATCCAAGGAATAGGTGCAGGGTTTATTCCTAAAACTATGAATACAGATATTTATGATGAGATTGTAAGAGTTACAAATGATGATGCAATAAATACTGCAAAGCAAATAGCTTGTAGTGAAGGTTTGCTTGTAGGTATAAGTTCTGGTGCTAACATTTGGGCCTCAAACTATATATCAGCAAAAGAAGAAAATAAAGATAAAAAAATAGTAACAATACTTTGTGATACAGGTGAAAGATACTTAAGCACTGGTATATTTACAAAAGGGAAATAGTTCTTATGGATGATTATTTAAACAGTTTATTACCATTTTTATCAGTAGAACAAATAGATAAATTATATTTAGTTTCAATAGTTCTTTTTAGTGCATATATATTTAACTATATTTTAAAAGAAAGAATTAGAAAATATTCTAAGATATATTGTTTTCATCAAAGAGGCTATCCTTTTTTTAGATTGGTATTTAATCGTTATGATAAGTTATTTAGACCTATTCGATTGCTTATAAATATATACTTTTTTGAACTTTTTATAAACATTTTTATATTAAATGCTAGTGTATCTATAATACTTGAGCTGATTTATTCCTTTGTATTTATATGGTTTTCTTATGAAGTTATAAAGTTTGCATTGTATGGATTTTTAATAAGAAAAATACATAAAGAAAAAGTAGCTAGAAAAGAACTATTTAACTTATTTTTAAATATTACAAAAATTATAATAGTGCTAGTTATTGTAGTTGTAGTGCTTTTAATAATAGGAGTTGATGTAACTGCTTTTGTAACATCTCTTGGTATTGGTGGGGCTATTTTAGCACTTAGTGCAAAAGATACTTTGACTAACTTTTTTGATTCTTTAAGATTGATAAGTTCAGATGCTTTTAGACAAGGTGATTGGATACAAACAAAAGAAGTAGAAGGCTTTGTAACAGAAGTAGGGCTAATAACTACAAAAATTAGAACTTTTTCAAATGCCTTTGTAACAGTTCCAAACTCAAAGTTAGCAAATAATTATATTCATAACTGGTCAAAAAGAATGGTTGGAAGAAAAATAAAATTTGATATAAGACTAAAGATTAAAAATAATAAAGATGAATTAGATAAAGTTATCAAAGAGATACTTTATATGCTAAACAATCATCACGATATAGTAAACGATGAAAAAATAGAACATCTAATAAGAGCAAATAAAACTTATGATGATGGATTGTTTAATGTTGCGGATAAATATGGAGTAAGAAAAACAATGCTTGTGTATTTAGATAAAATTGATGTATATTCTATGGATATTATGATTTATGTATTTTCTATATCTGTTGATTGGAAAGGGTGGTTACATACAAAACAAGATGTAATAAAAGCAGTTATAGAGATAATAGACAATTCTTCACTAGAGTTTGCATATCCAAAAGAAGAAATTATGCTAAATACTACAAATACTAAAAATTATATTTGCAAGCTAGATTAACTTTGGATATAATCTTTTTATGAAAATGATAAATACAATAAACGACAGAATAGAAGAGATAAGAGTTGAAGTGATGGCTTTAGTAGAAAATCAAAAGATTTCATTGACAGACAAAAATGCTTTAATGCAACCACTTGTAGAAGAAAAAAAAGTTATGGAACATACTTTGGTATACTTAGAAAAGATTAAAAATACTAACTATCAGGGTTTATGTGGTGGTGGGTGAGATATTCACCTTAATAGCTAGTCTTCAATAGCTTCAAAATCTTCTTTACTAACTCCACAATCAGGACAAACCCAATCATCAGGTATATCTTCAAATTTTGTACCAGGAGCTATTCCGTGCTCTTCATCTCCTAATTGAGGATCATAAATATATCCACAGACTTGACATTCATATTTTTGCATCTTATTTCCTTTGTTTTAATAATGGTATTAAAATAAAAATGCCATCTATATGAAGGAAGCTAGCTATTAAAAAATTATAAGCTAATTATAAACTACTATCTATAACAATAAGTATAAAAAATAAAATACCTAAATACCCATTTATAGTAAAAAAAGCTTTATTGATTTTAGTGAAGTCTTTTGAAACTATAATATGTTCAAATGTCAGCATAATAATACTTGCAAGAATAGCAACATAAGCAAATATGCCCAAGTTAGCTTCTACAACAAATAGTGTCCAAAATACAACAGTAAGAATATGTAATATTTTAGAAAATAGCATTGTTTTTTCTGCACCAAATTGAGATGGTACAGAATGAAGCTTTAGCTTTTTATCTACTTCTATATCTTGTAAAGAGTAAAGTAAATCAAATCCAGCAACCCAAAACATAACACCAATACTTAAATATAAAGACCATAATGTAATAGTCTCAGATACAGCAACAACTCCCGCAATTGGTGCAAGACCAAGAGAAATACCTAAAATAATATGAGCAAGATAAGAAAATCTTTTAAAGTAAGAATATGAAGCAATAATTACTAAAATAGGAACTGAAAGATAAAAAGCAAGATTGTTTACAAAAAAAGCAACAACTATAAATATAAGTGCATTTAGAACTGTAAATATTTGCATTTGTTTTACAGATACCCTTCCATCCACACTTGGTCTATTTACAGTTCTTGGATTTAGGGCATCTATATCTCTATCTAGGTATCTATTGAATCCCATAGCAAAGTTTCTAGCACTAAGAGCAGCTAAAGTACCCATAACTAAAAGATAAAATCCAAACCAACCGGAAGCCGCAACTATCATAGCTATAAATATAAATGGAAGTGAAAATATAGAGTGTTTGAACATTACAAGTTCATTGAAATCATTAAGTAGTTTTATAAGTTTATTCATAAGGGGGATTTTACTATAATAGTACTTATGAAACAAATAGCTATTATTGCACCAACTGCATCAGGTAAAACAGCACTATCTATAAAACTTGCACATAAAACAAACTCTATCATACTTTCACTAGATTCTCTTGCTTTATATAAAGAGGTAAATATCGCTTCAGCAAAGCCTACACTAAAAGAGAGAGAGGGTATAGTGCATTTTGGAATAGATGAAGTATATCCATCTTGTGGTTTTGATGTGATGGATTTTATTGATGTTTATAAAAGAGCAAAAGAATATGCTCTTAAAAATGAAAAAAATATTATTATAGTTGGTGGTACTGGATTTTATCTAAAATCTTTACTGGATGGTATATCATATTTACCTCCATTAAGTAAGGCAAATAAAAATATTTTAGAAAATAAAATGAAAACTTTTACAAGTGAAGAGATATATGAATATCTAGTAAGAATAGATGAAGAATATATGAAAAATATCAAAGTAAATGATAAATATAGAATTGAAAAAGCTTTAAGTATATATCTACAAACAAAAGAAAAACCAAGTGAATTTTTCAAAAAGAATAAGCCCGTTCCAATTATAGAAGATATACAACTTTATGAAATAATCTGGGATGTTGAACTTCTAAGACAAAGAATATCAAAACGAACTAAGATTATGATAGAAGATGGCCTACTGGATGAGGTTATTTACCTAGAGCAAAAATATAAAAGAGCAATAAACCCGATGGCTACAATTGGTATAAAAGAAGCTTTAGATTATTTAGATGGAAAAATAAATAAAAAACAACTAGAAGAAAAGATAAGTATAGCAACAGCACAACTTGCAAAAAGACAAAGAACTTTTAATAAAGGTCAGTTTACAAATGTGATAAAAGATAGTTTAGAAAATCTTGAAGAGATAATCTTGAAAAATTATCTCCTATAGGTAAAAATTATAATATTATTTTATCTACTATTTTCTCAACACCATTTTGAGATATAGTAGATAATAGATTAGTACTTATCGTTCTCATATCAAGCTTTAAAATATCTTCAACAATAGTTTCATTTAATTCATCTTGCTTTTTTACTAAACATAACTTATCATCAAGTAAGAACTTTGCATTATAGTACTGATGATTAGCTGCTGCATATGGATATGGTATATAAAGTGTTGGCATTCCAAGGGCTGAGAGTTCCCATAATGTACTTGCACCACTTCTGCTTATTGCAAAGTCTGCTTTGTTCATATATGATAATATATCTGTTGAAAAGTCAAAAACTTCTGCATTTATATTTAGGTTTTTATATGTATCTCTTATCTTTATAAAATCATTTTTTCCTGTTTGATGAATGATATTTATATTTTTTTCTTTTAAAATTGGTGCTATTTGTAGGGCAAAGTTATTTATAGCACTTGCACCTTGTGAACCACCTAGGAATATAATTGTTTTTATATCTTCTCTAATTCTTGAGTGTTTAAAAAAGTCTTGATTTATTGGGTAGTCTTTAATTGGTGAATTTTTATCGTATGATGAAAATACTTCTTTTGCTATTTTTGATGTTATTTGATTTAGTTTACCCATCACAGAGTTTTGTTCATGTATGTAAAAGTCACATCTAAAGAATGAAGATGCAAATGATGCAGGTGCAGCAGAAAATCCACCTACACTTACCACTTTTTTTACTTTATATGTATTAAATATTTTAAGACAGAATACCATAGCTTTAAATATCATAGCCATAGACTTTATCTTTCCAATAAAGCCTTGGTTTACGACACCTTTGGTATCTAAGAAGTACGCTTTTTCAATCTTTTCTTCATCTTTAAACCAAGATTTATCTGCACCTTTTGTTGAACCAATAAATATAATATGGTAACCTCTTTTATAAAATTCATATATTAAACTCTTTGCAACACTTAAGTGACCACCTGTACCACCACCTGTAACTACTACATAATTATTTTTCATATTTTTCCCATATACATTCTTCATCAAGTAAAGGAGTATTTTGCAAAATCTCAAAAGGAGCATAGTCTTCTTTATATCCCATAGAATAGTGATCTTTTATCCAATATCCTAAAAAAAGATGAGGAATCTTTGCTTGCTTTGCAATACTCATTTGAGCCAAAATTGAAAACTTTCCCAAAGAACGATTTTCATATTCATGGTCATAAAAACAATATACACATGAAAGTGAATCTTTAGTCATATCACTTAGTGCTATACCTATTAGTTTATCATCTAAAAAATACAATATCTCTTTTCCAAAAGTACTAGCACCATCAACATATGATTGTTGATAATCTTGCACATCGATATTGTTTTTCTTCCAGCCTTTTTTTGTTTCCATATATTTATGGTACTTATTAAATAAATTTATATGATCCATACTAAGACTTGGTTTTTGCACATAAACTTGTATATCTTTGTTTTTAGACATGATTCTTTTCTGACTTTTAGAAAATTTAAAATCTTCTACTTTGATTCTAATAGTTTTACATTCATCACAAGCCACACACTCTGGTCTAAAGTGTACATTTCCAAATCTTCTCCATCCACGCTCAAGCATCTTATGATAAGTAGTTGCATCACAATTTTTCATAAATTTATATCGTGTGTCTGCTAACTTATCATCAAAATACGCGCATTGTTTTGACTCTTCTAAAATCTCTGTTATATTCTTCTCATTATTCATAAAAGTATTATATCTAAAGTGATATAATATTTCATATTGTATATATTTAAGGGTGTTTTATGTTTTACAGATTTATATTAATTCTTATGATTTTTTTTATTGCGAATTTACAGGCTAAAGAAAACGTTTCTTTGCAACTTTTATGGAAGCACCAGTTTGAATTTGCTGGGTTTTATATGGCAAAGGAAAAAGGATTTTATGATGATGCCGGTATCCGCTTAAATATTAAAGAATTTGAATTTGGACAAGATATTGTTGATGATGTGGAAAAAGGAAAAACTACTTTTGGTATATCTTATCCAAATATAATCATTGAAAAATCAAATGGTGCAGAAATCGTTGTATTAAATGCACTGCTTCAATCTTCTCCACATGTATTTGTAAGTTTAAAATCATCACAAATAAAAAGCCTAAAAGATTTTAAAAACAAAAAAGTGATGATAGATAATAATGCTATTAAAAATGTCCCCTTAGTAAGTATGTTATATTCTAAAAAAATATCATTAGATGAGATACAAATTGTTAAGCCATCTTTTTCACTAGATGATTTAATAAAAGGAAATACTGATGTATCTTCTATATATATATCAAATGAACTTTATAAATTAGATAAACAAAATATCAAATATGATATCTGGAATCCCAAAGATTATGGTTTTGATTTTTATAATGATATGTTATTTACATCTTCATTTACGGCAAAAACAAATCCTACTTTAGTAAATAACTTTCAAAAAGCATCATTGAAGGGTTGGGAGTATGCTTTTGAGAATATAGATGAAACTATTGAGGTAATTTTACAAAAATACAATAGTCAAAATAAAACAAAAGAAGCATTACTTTATGAAGCAAAAATGTTAAAAGAATTATCTTATGTAGATAATATACCATTTGGAGATATAAATAAAAACAAAATAAAAGGTATTTATAATATTTATAATCTAGTGGGGCTTATTGAAAATAAAATTGATTTAAAAGAGTTTATATACGTAAATGATAAAAATAAACTTTATTTAACAAAAGAAGAAGAAGAGTATATAAGTAATAACAGAATAATAACCGTACACAATGAAAAAAACTGGCCACCATACAACTTCAATGAAAATAATAAAGCAAAAGGGTTTTCTATAGATTATATGAATCTTATATCTTCAAAGTTAGGTATTACCCCTAAATATATTAGTGGATTTACTTGGAATGAATATGTGAATATGATAAAAAATGAAAAGTTAGATGTTATTTTAAATATTAGAAAACTAAGTAATAGAGAAAAATTTATAAACTTTACAAGTGGATATATAAAAGCTAGTAAATATATATTTACAAATAATAAAAGATTAAAAACTTTATCTGATTTAGAAGATAAAATTGTAGCAGTACCAAGAGGCTTTTTTATACATAAATTTTTAGAGAAAAATTATCCAAAAATTAAACTAGATATTCAAGATAATGTATATGATTGTATTGTAGAAGTTATTGGAAATAGGGCGGATGCCATCATAGCTGATTTTATGGTTGTTCAATATTTACTAGACAAAAAAGGTTTAAATTTAAAATATATATCAATTATAGCTGATAATAAACTAAGTGAAGATATACATATTGGTACTAATATAAATAATATCATTTTAAGAAATATTATTGAAAAAGCTAAAAATAATATTACACCTCAAGAGTTAAATAAAATAAAATCAAAATGGTTCAATAAAAGTAAGATCCAAAACAATAATATAGAATTTACTAAAACCCAAAAAGATTATCTTGCAAATAAGAAATCAATTACCATGTGTATAGATCCAGCTTGGATGCCATTTGAAGAGTTTGATAATGGGAGACATATTGGAATTACGGCAGATTATTTTAAAATATTTAAAAATAATTTGGGCATTGATATAAATGTTGTGAAAACTAAATCTTGGATAGAGTCACTAAACTATGCAAAACAAAGAAAATGTGATATTTTATCATTAGCAGCTAAAACTGATAAAAGAGAGAAATATTTAAATTTCACTAGTCCATATTTAAATATACCACTTGTAATTGCAACAAAAATGGATATATCATTTGTGGATAATATTAGTTCATTAAAGGGTAAAAAAATTGCTATGCCTAAAGGATATGCTTTTGTTGAAAGATTAGAAAAAAAATATCCTTATTTAAATATTGTAAAAGTAGAAAATATAGAAGAGGGACTAGAAAAAGTTAATAATAAAGAAGTTTTTGGTTATTTAGGTACTTTAATTAGTACTTGGTACCAAATTCAAAATGGCTATTTAGGAGAACTTAAAATAACAGGAAAGTTTGATGAAAAATGGGATCTTGGTGTTGCAGTTAGGAATGATGATAACATACTGTTATCTATTTTTGAAAAATTAGTAAACAATGTAGATAATGGACAAAGACAACAGATATTAAATTCTTGGATATCTGTAAAATATGAACAAGGAAATGACTATACTTTGTTATTTCAAATATTATTTATATTTCTAATTGCAATAATATTTTTTCTTTATAGACAGCATTTGTTAAATAAAGCAAATCAAACTTTAGAAGCAAGAGTAAGTGAACAAACAAAAGAATTAAAAAGAATAAATGAAAATCTTGAAGAAAAAGTTCAAGAAGAACTAAATAAAGTAAAAAATATAGAAGATCAGTTATTTGAGACTAAAAAATTAGCAGCAATGGGAGAGATGATAGGAAATATAGCTCACCAGTGGCGACAACCTCTTAGTGTGATTTCTACATCTGCAACTGGAATAATTATGCAAAAAGAATACAACCTTCTAGATGATGAAAAACTTGAAAAAGTAATGATGAGTATAAATGATTCAGCACAGTTTTTATCTAAAACCATAGATGATTTTACCAGTGTGGTAAAAGGTGATGCTAAAATAGAAACATTTAATTTATCTGAAAATATTGAAAAATGTTTTGCAATTGAAAATCCAATGTTAAAATTGAATGGTATAACTTTAGTTGAAAATTATGATGATAGTATTGTTCTTGAGTCTTATCCAAATGCATTAATTCAATCGATGATAAATATTATAAATAATGCAAAAGATGTATTAATAGAAAAAAAACTAGAAAAAAGTTTTATATTTGTATCTACTTGTATAAAAAATAATAATGCAATAATAACTATCAAAGACAATGGAGGTGGAATACCAAAAGATGTAATAGAACATATTTTTGAAGCATACTTTACTACTAAGCATCAATCACAAGGTACGGGACTAGGTTTAAATATGACTTATAATATGATAGTAAATAATATAAAAGGATGTGTAAAAGCTTCTAATACAACATATACATATGAAAATAAAGTTTATAATGGTGCATTGTTTACTATAAAAATACCACTAATATATAAAGAAGAGAAGGAGGTATAAATGCTTGAATTAAATCTAAAAATAGAAGAACTAATATCTTCAGGAGCTAAAGATTTTGAGATAGCAAAAGTTTTAAAACTATCAATAAAAGAGTACTTGAATTCTTTAGATGATATTTTTAATGATGCAGGTGGAAAAGATTTTTTTGTAAAGCATACTAAAAAAATAGATGCTTTTATAAAGATACTATACAAATATTTACTGCGAAAACATTTTGGTGACTTTTTACCTATGAGTAACTCTATACCAATTACACTTATAGCTCTTGGTTCTTACGGAAGAGAACAGTTATGTGTATATAGTGATATAGATATAATGGTCTTATATAAAGATATTCAAGGCTTTAATATAAAGCCTATTATTGAAGAGCTTATGATAATAGCTTGGGATAGTGGACTAAAACTTGGTTCTAGAGTGCATGAACTTGATGAGATAGAAGAAGCTGTAAAAACTGATATCACTATCAAAACTTCAATATTAGAGTCAAGATTTATTTATGGGTCTAAAGTACTTTGGTATGGATTTCAAAATAAACTTACAAATATAAGAGCGTATAACAAAAAAGAATTTATAGTTGAAAAGCTAGAAGAACATAAGCAAAGACTTTTAAAATATAAACTAAATATGCAACCAAATATTAAAGATGGATATGGTGGTATGAGAGAGTCTAATATGTTGTTTTGGATGGCTACTATTATTCATGGAGTTAAAACTACAAAAGATTTAGTAGGTATATATTTTACAGAAGTAGAATATAAAGCATATAGAAGTTCATTAGAATATATATTTAGAATAAGAAATGCTTTACATCTAATAGCAAAGAAGAAACTTGATATGGTAAATTTCGATGTATTACCAGAACTTAGCACTAAGCTTGGATTTCAAGATACACCAAGACATGTAAAAGAAAGACAATGTATGTCAAGACTTTTATATGCTTTACATACTGTACATAACTTTACATCTATTATGATAAAAAAACTTATTCGTCCTTATATTTATAAAACAGAGAATATTGGATATTTAAGACAAAATAGATATAAGAAAAATATTTATATTTGTGATGCTAAAGTATATACATCATTTTCAAGAAAACCACAAAAACTTTTTGATGTATTAAAAGAGCTAAATGACTTGCCTATTGATGTAAGAAGATTTGATAATGCATATATTTATAATATAAGAAAAACAATCTTACCAAATACACTAAATACAAAAACAAAACAACAAATAAAATTACTTTTAGAAAAGCAAAACTCAGCACCACTTTTCAAGCTTCTATACAATACTAACCTATTTAAAGAAGTTATACCATCTGTAAAAAAGATACTAAATCAGCCACAGTTTGATGGATACCATAGACACCCAGTAGATATACATACACTAAAAGCACTAAAGCATGTGCAAAATATAAAAGATGAATTTATAGCATATACTTACAAGCATTTAAGTAGTGAAAATAAATCACTACTCAATACACTTGTACTATTTCATGATATTGGAAAAGGTAGAGGAAAAGACCATCATATTGTAGGTGAAAATATTTTTAGAAAATTTGCAAAATCTATTGGAATGAGTGATACAAATATAACAATAGGTGCAAGAATAGTAAGATACCATAATATGATGACTAAAGTTGCAACTAGTGAAGATATATATTCGCAAAAAGTTATACTAAACTTTACAGGACTACTTCAAACAAAAGAAACACTTGATTTGTTGATTTGTCTTACATATGCAGATATAAATTCTGTAGAAAAAGGTATATATAAAAGCTCAACAGCATCACTTCTAAAAGAACTATATCTACAAAGTGTAAATGCCTTTGAAAACAAAGAGTTAGTAAAAGATAGCACAAGAAGAGTACAAAAAGAAAATACAATTAAAAAGAGTAAAAACTTTACATCACTTTCAAGACTTATGCAAAAAAAGATTTTAAGAATAGATTCAAACCAATTATTCTTGATGTATAAAGCAGAAGATATTATAAGTCTAGCGCTAAAAGCAAAAGATGTTACAACAATAGAATATGAAATAGAAAATACAAGTGTCTTAACTATAAAGATTCTAAGAGTATCTCCTTTAAACCTTGGATATTTACTGGGTAAACTTAGTTTTCTTGATATTAGTAGTATGAATATATTTAAACTTTATGATGAAAAGAAATATTTTGAGATAAAGTTTACAGATAATATTGATAATACAGATATATCCTTTGTAGATGAAATCATAAAGAACTCTTTTGATATGACAAAAGTATTTAAGTATAAAAAGCCATTGATACAAGATAAAGAGATTTTAATAGACTGTGAGCATAAAGAAGATGTTGCCCAGATGAAAATACAAACAAAAGACAAAAAGGGCTTATTTGGCTATATAGCACAAGTTTTAGATGAGTATAATATAGAGATACAAAGTGCTAAAATATTTACAAAAAAAGATAAAGTAAATGATTTATTGCTTATAGAAAAAAATGGTAATTTCTGTATCAATAAAGATGATATTTTAGAAAAACTTATCACAAAGGAGTAGATTATGAATGCAGATGATTTTGTCAATATATTAGATGAAGATGATAATATTGATTTTGAAAATATAAATATACAAACTAGAAATCAAGTGATACAAAAGAACTCAACTGTAGAACACACAAAAGAAGAAAATGAAATAATTCGAAGTTATGCAAGTGAGTATATTGATACTTTAAAACAAACATATACTGCTAAAGAATCATTGTTTGATAACCTTGAAGAGTTAATAGAAGAATCAGAAAATCCAGAACTACTTCTAAAAGTTCTTGATTCTTTGTAGATTATTCTTTACTTGTAGTTTGTAAAGCTATATTGTTTAAGTTGTTTAGTTGTAGTAAATCTAAAACTTCAATAACTCTATCGTATCTTACTTTTTTATCAATTTTTACAATAATAGGAAGTTTTTGATTTTTAATATTTTCTAGTTTTACTTGCAAATCTAAAAATGAAATCTTCTCTCCCATATAAGATAAAAACTTTTCATCAACTTCTATATTCAATTGTTTTTTTTCTATCTCTATTTGCTGAGCTTTTGCATCAGGAAGAGTTAAATTTAAAGCAAAATCTTTTTGTTTAAATGATGAGGTTACTAAAAAAAATATTATAAGTATAAACACAACATCAATTAAAGGTGTTAGATCTAAATTAAGTTGCTCTCTTTTTCTCATAGTTATATTCTTTTTAGAACTTCATCTTTTAAAACTAACTCATAGTTATCAAGAGTACTTACATAATAGTTATAAAATATAAAGTGAGGAATAGAAACGATAAGACCAACAACAGTTGTAATAAGCGCAATAGAAATCCCAGAAGAAAATAACATAGGGTCTTCAAGCCCAACTTTAGAAATGGTATCAAAAGAAGAAAGTATTCCCACAACAGTTCCAAGAAGTCCAAGAAGTGGAGATATAGTAGCAATGATTTTTATAGTATTTACACCACTTTCAAGCTTTTTTATTTTTGAGTGTACTAAAGAATTTAAGTACTCTATACCTAAAGTATGAGTAGAAGCATTTACTTCTTTTACAATACTATCAATATATGTTTGTTTTACTTTTTTAAATTGAAAAATATTTATAAGTTTAAGTATCATGATACTAAACCCTAAAATATTAAGTGCAATTAAAATGTATACAATAACACCACCCTTATCTATAAATGATAATATATCCATAGCTTCTTTTCCTTTTAATTTAAAATGTACTTTACATATATTCTGATAACAGTTGGCTTAGACGGTCTTGGGTAGTCTGAATATGCAGCTTCAATTGTTTCTATTGTATTGTCATCTAGTAAAAAATACTTTGATGTTTTGATTATCTTTAAATCTGTAATTGTACCATTTGGATATAACATAAACTCAACAACACTTACACCACTTTGACCTGCTTGTATACTCATATATGGGTACTCTAAAAATATCTTTGTAATAGATGCTATGTTTCTTATATTTTTTATTAGGTATATTTTTGTTTCTTGCGAAAAATTGTCAAACTCTTTTCCATAAAGATCTAAGAAAGTTTGTGTTGGTTTATCTATATTTGGTAATTTCTTTTTTACAGGTTTTTTAACAACTTCTTTTTTTTGTGGCTTTGGCTTCGGTTTGATTACTTTTTTGGTAGTTTTAGGAGTTATCTTTTTTTCAACTTTTGGAATCTCTTTTTTAACAACTTCTTTTTTTTGTGGCTTTGGTTTAGGTTTTGCTATGCTTGTTTGTTTTGCTTTTGGTGCTTTTATTTTTACATAAGTGATTTTAGAATTTGTACTTTTGTGATTGTCTTTTGTTATTTTTTGTTCTATAGTTTCTTCGTGTACAAAAGAGTAAAAACTAAAATGTATAAATACTGATAAAACTACAACCAATAATACTTTCAAAACACCAACCTTTTATTAAAAAGATGGTATCAAAAATATACTTATAAGCTTAAAATCCAAGAAGATAATTCTTCTAAATCTTTCTTACAGATACTTTTCCCCAGTGGTGGCATATATGATTTCTCAAAGCCTTTATATTTACCTTTGCTTCCATTTAACAAAGTATATAAAATATCTTTTTTGTTTGATTGTTTTGCAATTGTTTTAAAAGATGGTGCAATTTTCTTTTTTGATATATCATGACATGACATACAAGAGTTTAGTTTTGCTATTTGTTCACCTTTTTCTAAGGCTTCAAACTCTTCTTTGATTTTTATATTTTTATAAAACTTTTTTGCATCATATTTATCATACATATATGCAGCTATTTGAGTAGCTTCATTACTTGTAATTTCACCTTTTAAAGACTTCATAAGTCCATATTTTTTTATACTTGCTTTATCACAATATGATTTTTCTAAAGATGGATTTAAAACATAATTACTTACAAAAGATGAAAACTTTATCTTGTGTTCACTAGGATTTGCAGTTTTTATAAAATCTTTGATATGAAAAGTAACAGCCATCATAGGTGGAGCAAGTTCGATTTGGGGTATTTGTGGGGGCATTGATAAGTTGTGACATTTTGCACAAGTAGTTTCAAGTAATTTTTTTGCATCAACTTCTACAGGCTCTTCAAAACAAGCTGTAAACAATAGTGCAATTATTGGTAGTATGTATAAGGATTTCAATCTAACTCCGTAATATAGTATTAAGATATAAGTATATCTTAATACTAATATAAGTTAGTTAAATATGATTCTTCAGAATCAATACAAATATTCAATATCTATATTGCCTCCTCATCCTCTTCACCAGTTCTTATTCTGATAATTCTTTCAATCGCAGAAACAAATATCTTACCATCACCAATTTTTCCAGTTTTAGCTGCATTTGTGATAAGTTCAACTACATTGTCAACATCTTCACCAGCAACTACTAAGTCAAGTTTGATTTTTGGTAAAAAGTCTACAACATATTCAGCACCTCTATAAAGTTCAGAGTGACCTTGCTGTCTTCCGTAACCTTTTACTTCAGATACAGTCATACCTGTAATACCAGCTTCAGTTAATGCATCTTTTACATCTTCAAGTTTAAATGGCTTTATAATAGCTTCAATTCTTTTCATATTTTTTCCTTTTTTATTTTAATTTAATTTTGTTTTCTATCACCACAAACTGTTAAGTAGGTGGTATATTTTTGTCAATATCAAGACGGAGATGAAATTTTATGTAGGAGCATACTTCAGTATGTGAGTACATAAAATTTTATCGACAACGAAGAGAGTGGCAAAAAGATGCCATCTACTTCACAGTTTTAGTATGCTCGTTTGAATTCTGGGTAGGCCTCTAGTCCGCATTCATTTACATCTAAACCTTCCATTTGTACATCATCTTCTGCTTTTAAAGGTAGAATTTTATTTATTAAGAATAAAACAATATAAGAAGTAATAAATGCAAATAAAGCAATAACAACTACACCTTTAAGTTGATCTAAAAATAACTTATCAGTAAATATACCAACAGCTAAAGTTCCCCATACACCATTTACAAGGTGAACAGACAATGCTCCTACAGGATCATCAAGTTTTAGTTTATCAAACATAGGAACTGCAAATGCTACAAGTAATCCACCAATTCCACCTATTAAAATAGGTTGATAGATATTGTATAAATCAGGTCCAGCAGTAATTGCAACTAGACCACCTAAAGCACCATTTAGTATCATAGTTATATCTAATTTTTTATACTTTAAATGCATCATTATACCTACAACAATTGCTCCAGCTAGTCCTGCTGTGTTTGTATTTAGAATAGTAAGTGCTACAGAGTTTGCACTCTCAACAGAAGATATACTTCCAACACTACCACCATTAAATCCAAACCAACCAATCCATAATAAAAATGCCCCAAGTGTTACAAGTGGAATATTAGATGCAGGTATTACTCTTACACCTCCATTTTTTGGATATCTACCTTTTCTTGCACCGATTATTAAAATAGCAGCAAGTAAAGCCCAACCGCCAGTTGAGTGAATAACAGTAGACCCAGCTAAATCATACATATTAAGGTCAAGTATAGTCCCAGCAATAATGTCACTACCCCAAGATACATTTACAACTATAGGATAAATAATAGAAGACATAATAACAGCAAATATCATAAGTGGAATGATTTTGGCTCTTTCACTAACTCCACCACTCATAATATTTATAACTTTTCCAACAAATGCCATTTGGAAAAGAAAAGCAGCCCATTGACTCATAGAATCACTCCCAAAATCACCAAAAGCTACAGAGTAACCTACAAGTAAAAAGGCCATTGAGGCAACTGCATAAATCATAGTGTTCATCATAAGAACGGCAGCAACATTTTTTGTTCGTACAAGTCCAGCTTCTAGCATAGCAAAACCTGGCACCATAAATATGATTAGTACAAAGGCAAAAAGTGCGAAAAATGTATCTATCACATAAGCTGTATTAGCATCCATATATATCTCCTAAGTATATTCAAGTTAAATCTTGAATTAAAGTATACAATTATAACGCAATATTATATGACGTGAAAACAAAACTGTATATCTTTTATACAATTATAATGATGTTACTAATATTCTCTTTTGCTCATACTATGTTTTTTTCTACTTGAAGCACTTCTATTGTTGTCGTCTTCTTTTTTTCTTTTTCTCCTAAATGGTTTGTTGTGTCTATCCTTGTTATTCCCATTTCCCCCACCTCTATCATCTTTCTTAGTAAAGTGGTTTCTTTTAGGACGACTTAGATTTACTAGATTTAACTTTAAAGAATCTTCACAATATTTATTTACACTTTGTCTACTACTGAAAGCTTTTGCCCCATCTACAAATATCTCTGGAAGTTTATAAGAAAGCCATAAATATAAAGATATTTTTTTAACTTCATCTTCTGCTTGAAGTAAATCTTTTTGTGTTGAAGCTAGTTTTCTTGTATTTATGAAAAGTCTGTAGTCACACTTTTTGTTTTTAAATATTGCATTTATATATGCAAAGTACGCATCTCTAATAAGTGGGGAACGAGTATTGATAGGTGCTTGTGCAAGAATATATTTATCTTGTATTTTAAGTCCATGTTTTTTATCTAATATAGTAGATAGCTCTATCATATTAGAAATATTTGTAGCTGTAAATGGTCCATCAAATTTCATATTTTTAGAAAAATAGTGAAGTATTTTTGTTAAAGATTTTGTTTGAAGATGTGAAGCAAGCTCTTCTATTTGTTCCATAGTTGCTTTTACTTTAAATGGTGGCTTAATAGTTTTCATAGGAGAATTAAACATCTCACCTATATGATTTAAAGATGATTTTGTAGTTGCTCCTATATATCCTACTTCATGGTGTCCATATCTTCCAGCTCTTCCTGCTATTTGAATCACTTCATTTGGGAGTAGTTTTCTTTTGCTTATTCCATCAAACTTTGTATCTGTTGTAAATAAAATAGTTTTTATAGGAAGATTTAGACCCATAGCAATAGCATCAGTTGCAACTAATATATCTGTTTTTCCTTCCCTAAATCTTTTTGCTTCTTCTCTTCTTACTTCTGGACTTAAGTTACCATATAGTACAGAAACATTAAAAAACTTTGAAAGTTTTGATTTGTATTTTAAAACATCATTTCGTGAAAATGCAATAAGTGCAGTTCCTTTTGTAATATCTTTTATAGGTATATGTTGGTCAAGAACTACAAGTGGATTTTTTCTTTGAAATTTTACAATCTCAAGTTCTTCACCTAAATAAGAAGCAATCTTTTTAACAGCATCAAGTGCATTTACACTTCCTGTCATGATAACTTTAGATGCAGGTGCTCCAACTATAGCATTTACCCAAGCCCAACCTCTATCTACATCATCTATCATTTGTATTTCGTCTATTACACATACATCTGTTTCAAGATTAAAGTTTATCATTTCAATAGTCGAACATATATGAGTAGAATCTTCATGAAATATCTCTTCTTCACCTGTAACTAAAGATGGTAAAACACCATGCTCTTTTAGTGACTCATAGTTTTCTAAAGCAAGAAGCCGTAAAGGCGCAAGATATATTCCACAATCTGCCTCTTTTAGTTCGCTCATTGCTTGATAAGTTTTTCCACTATTTGTAGGTCCTACATAAAAGTATAGTTTTCTGTTCATATTCCTTGCAGTTGGAAATGATGATTTAAGTTCGCAGTTTAGTAGGGTGTTTAGTTGTTCTTTAAAGGTATTATTCATGATCTGATTGTATCTAAGTATAAGTTAAAATTAGAATATAGTCTATTTATACAAATTTTAAAAAATAAGCGATACATTAGCAAAAAGTTACATCATCTTGCTATAATTATATTTTACATAAGTACTGTTGTGTAATGTATACATAGACTAAAAGATACAATATCATTACAAATAAATTACAAACTTTATACATTAGGAAGGCATTCAATTATTAAAATATTACTTAACTTCATCTTACTTAGTTTAATCCATATGAATATATATGGAAATAAGATACATAAAGAACAATTAGTTGGTATAGTAAAAAGTAAAATGAGACATATGTTAAATGTTGTGTCTAACCGTAACATTTTGACTAATTTTCCTCCTCATAAAATTTTAAGTTAAACATCTGATTTAACT
>DQSS01000312.1 GCA_015663165.1 Arcobacter sp.
AAAATATATAGCTTAAAATATTTACATTCTGATTAAAATTACATTATAAATAAGTTAGCAAAATCGATAAGATCTATATACATAATAAAAATTACGGAGATTATAGGTAAAATTATATTTAACTTTTTGACAATTTTAATTTTTAGATTTATAAAAAAATGACAGTGTCGCAAGTTAAAAGTTTTAAAACATCATTGCATCGTTAAAAGATATTTCTTTAGTCGAATTTTAAAAACAGATAAGCTAAGTGTATCCTTAACATGACTAGGTAACTTATTCCATAATAAAGGCCCCTTTACCTTAAAAGACCTCGACCCCATATCTGTGCGTGTACGATTGACGAAAAGATCATTACGTTGTCTAGTGATGACGCTGCGCACTTGATTTACAGTTTGAACAGTTATTAACCATTCAGGAAAGGTTTGCTGAAGTATTTTAAAAACGGTTATGCAAATATCATAGATACATTTCTCTTCAATTTTGAGCCATTGCAATTTATTAATTACGGGGGTTGCATGATCATATTTACTGATTCCACCTACCGCGACTTTTGCAGAAAAATTTTGAAGCTTCTGAACCCTTTGAATTTGTCTTTTATTTGTCATTCCCCATATTTTAGAGCAATAGTTGATTGTGCTAAGTGCTAATGACTGAACTACCTGTGTCCGAGTGTTCGTATCAAATTTGTCTTTCATCCTATTTATGAACATTAATATGCCAGTTACTTTTGTACACAGTTCGTCAATATGGACATTAAATAGCAAATGACTGTCCATGTAAACTCCCAGATTTTTTACGTTAGAACTTGGTGTAATACTTTCGGTGCCAATGTTAATCCTTGTATTTTCAGGTATAAGTTTAATGTAATGATGGGATCCGATAAAAATGCATTGAGTCTTTTTAGCATTTAACATGAGTCCATTTTTGTAAAAATAAGATTTTGCTTTAGACAAAGTGTCTTCAGCTTTTTTAATCAGTTCATTCAAATTTTCAATATTATCTGTATGTATGAATTGTGCGTCATCTGCATATTGAATAAATAAACAGTCATGTATTATTTTGGACATGTCATTTACATATATTAAAAACAAAATTGGCCCCAAGATTGACCCTTGAGGAACACCATAATTGACATTAGTGATAGAGGAAATTGTCTTATCAATTCGTACAGATTGAGTTCTACCGGTTAAGTAGTCCTCGAACCAAAAAGAATCAATATACAGCTCAGAACATTTCCTTATAAGAATGTCATGACTTACGCTGTCAAATGCTTTAGATAAATCGCATAATGTGAGAAGAGACAACTTTTTATTATCCATATTTTTATAAATTTCTTCAGTTACTTTCATTAAAGCAGTTTCAGTGGATAATTTTTTCCTAAATCCATGTTGCGTATTTGATAATAAACTGTTAGATTCCAGATGTTCCGTAAGCTGATTTGCGACTATTCTCTCTAATATTTTAGATAAGACAGGTAACAGTGAAACTGGTCGAAAATTATTAGCATCATCTATATCACCTTTTTTTAGTTGAGGAATAACGTGAGAATATTTCCAGATGGACGGATAAATACCAGTAACAATAGATGTATTAACAATAATTGTGATATAAAACGCAATCATGAACAGGGAATCTTTTAAAAAACGAGTAGGAATACCGTCGGATCCAAACGAATTACTATTTTTTAACTGTTTCACCATTAAAATCACAGTATCGATGGTAACCGGTTGAGGTCTAAACAGGTGATTAGTACCAGTATCTAAATATAGTGTAGCTTGTTCATCTACCATCGGATTATCGCTGAACAACATTTCTTGGGCCTTTTCATAAGTCTTTCTTCCAACACTAGCGAAAAATGTATTGAATTCTTCTGCTTTATTTAAAACATCATCGTAATCGTTTTGTTTCGAATTACTTCTATTGGGTATTATTTGTCTGACAACCTTCCATGTATCTCCGCTATTACCTTTACATTTATGAATTTGTTCTCGAAAATAATTTGATTTAGCATTTTGAATAAGAGATTTTACTCGTTTCTTTTCTTGTTTATATTGTTCTTGCAACAAAGTGTTATAACGATCTTTTTTAAGGCTCTTTTGTAAATCATTTCTAATTCCCATTGCCAAAGTAATATCTTCCCCAATCCAGGGTGCATACGGGCGTCTTACTTCTTTGGTGACAACAGGAGCGCATTCGTTCAAACATTTAATAAATACATCATTGAATACTTCTACTTGCTTATTAACGTCGTCGGTTTGCAATATAGTATTAAGAGAAGGAACTTCATTAAGAATCTTATTACAAAACATATCTTTATTATAATCTTTTAAATTTCGCAGTGTTCTTATTTCAGGTTGACGTTTTGGTTTGGTAATATCTACAATCACAGATACGAGGTCATGGTCAGCAATCCCACATGGGGTTACATCGGAGTGAATCACAATATCTGGTTTATTTGTTATTATCACATCTAATAACGTAGCTGACATTGGTGTGACCCTAGTCGGCTTATCTATAATCTGGCAAAGTTTTGTGTTTTTGATTATTTGACTTAGCTTATTATTAGAAGAAAATAAATCATCATTTAAATCACCTAAAATAAAAATTGGCTTGTTTCGCAAACAGATTAATCTTAAAACATCTAAAATATAATCAAAAGTATTATGCGGTGCTTTGGGGTGTCGGTAAATACTACCGATGATAACTGAGGGTAGCTTGCGACATTGTACGTTTAGCCACACATCTTCAATACCTTCAATCCTAGGAATGTTTACATTAACTGGAGTTATTTTAAGGTCATTTCTAACATAAACACAGGTACCACCCCCTCGACCTTGATCGCATCGAAATATATTAAAATTAGCAATATTTACAAATGAATCTGGAATGTTTGATAAAAGCCAAGTTTCACTAATGCATAAAATATCTATATTTCTGTCATGAATTAAAATTTCTATCTCGTCCATATGACACAGCAGAGATTGTACATTTATATGTTCGATTATTAGTGAGACCTTTTTAAGACTAATAGAAGGCTCTTCGGCAACATCTTCTTGGCCGTACCCCTACGCATTATAAAAACTACATAAACGTCTTTTATGGCCATACGAGTGACAGGACTCACATTTAACTTTGAAATCATATCTACAGCTTGATTGCTGGTGATTAAATTCACCGCAATTATAACATCCATGTCTGCTATAGTTAAAGCTAGGATTAGATCTCGAAAAACGTTCAAAAGTATTTGCTCTATGATTGTAGTGTGCATCTGTTGTATGACCTCTATTTTTATAACGAGGTCCTGAAATGGCAGTGTGCTGCTGCTGCTGCTGCTGCTGCTGCTGCTGCTGCTGCTGCTG
>DQSS01000254.1 GCA_015663165.1 Arcobacter sp.
CTTTAGGCAGTGCAAACTATGCTACTCAAATAGAAAATAGCTTAAAAGGCATCTTGTAAAAAATATTATCTTTTATCTATTTTTTTTATTCTTGAGTTTGTTTTTGTTTCGCTATAATGTAAGCTAAATATTATTTTTACAAAATATTGGTATAATACAAAATAATTAGAATTAAATATACGACACGAAGGATAAGAATGAGAAGTGATGAAGTAAAAAAAGGGCACAATAGAGCACCACATAGGTCTCTATTAAGAGCAACAGGATTAAAAGATGAAGATTTCAATAAACCGTTTATAGGAGTTGCGAATTCATTTATTGAAGTTATTCCAGGACATTTCTTTTTAGATAAAGTAAGTGATATAATCAAAGATGAGATAAAAAAAGCAGGATGTGTTCCATTTGAGTTTAATACAATTGGTGTTGATGATGGAATTGCTATGGGACATGATGGTATGTTATTCTCACTTCCAAGTAGAGAACTAATTGCAAACTCAATTGAAACAGTTATGAATGCTCATAAATTTGATGCAATGATTGCAATTCCAAATTGTGATAAAATTGTTCCAGGTATGATTATGGGAGCTGTAAGAGTTGATGTTCCAACTGTATTTGTTTCAGGTGGGCCAATGGCAAAAGGTTACACTAAAGATGGTGAACATATAGATTTAGCTACTGCATTTGAAGCTGTTGGTAAATTTGAAGCTGGAGAGATAACAGAAGAAGAACTAACAGATATCGAGTGTAATGCTTGTCCAAGTGGTGGTTCATGTTCTGGTATGTTTACTGCAAACTCTATGAATACGCTTATGGAAGCTATGGGTATTGCACTTCCTGGAAATGGAACTATTCTTGCTCTTACAAAAGAGAGAGAAGTTTTATATAGACAAGCAGCTAGAAGAGTTTGTGAAATTGCGAAGATGGAACAAGATGAAAAAGCTAAATTCAATATGACAAATATATTAAATGAAAATGCAGTAAGAAATGCATTTGCTGTTGATATGGCTATGGGTGGTTCATCTAATACTGTACTTCATATGCTAGCAATTGCAAGAGAAACTGGTGCAAACTTCAATCTTGAAGATATAAATACTATTTCAAAGAAAGTTTCACATATTGCTAAAATATCTCCAAGTCTATCAACTGTACATATGGAAGATATTGATAAAGCTGGTGGAGTAAATGCTGTAATGCATGAGATGGATAAAAGAAGTGAGAACGGTGTTCTTATAGATAACCTTACAATTATGGGTGACACAATCAAACAAAGAATTGCAAATGCAAGTATTATTGATGCAAACATTATTCATACTATTGACAATCCATATTCTGAAGTTGGCGGATTAGCTATACTTTATGGAAATCTTGCAGAAGAAGGTGCTGTTATTAAAACTGCTGGTATTACTGGGGAACGAGTATTTACTGGAACTGCTGTATGTTTTAACTCTCAAGATGAAGCAATTGCTGGTATTCTTGATGGTAAAATTAAAGCAGGAAATGTAGTTGTTATAAGATATGAAGGTCCTAAAGGCGGTCCAGGTATGCAAGAGATGCTTGCACCTACATCACTTATTATGGGTATGGGTCTAGGAGATAAAGTTGCACTGATTACTGATGGTAGGTTCTCAGGTGCTACTAGAGGAGCTAGTATTGGTCATGTTAGTCCTGAAGCAGCTGAAGGTGGAATGATTGGTCTACTTGAAGATGGTGATAGTATACACATTGATGTTGATAAATATATTTTATCTGTTGATTTAACTTTTGAAGAGATTACAAAAAGAAGAGATACTTTTACACCAATCAAAAAGGATATAAAATCATCTTGGTTAAAACAATATAGAGCATTAGTAACAAATGCATCAAATGGAGCTATGTTAAGAACTGACTTATTTTAGTCACTTTTCACATAGAATATAAAAAATGGAAAGTATTTTTATACTTTCCATTTTTTGTTTTATAGATTAGAATACTTATTCATTTATACAAACTTCATGTTTAAACATATTTTTGATAGTTTGATATATAACTATAGCAATTACTACAGTAGTCACAAGTACCATAACATAAGATAAATACATAATCATAGTATCTTGTGTTTTACTGTACATTACAAGTGTTGCAATTGACATGGCTGCAAGTGGAAATGTGAATGCCCACCAAGATATAAAAAACTTAATTTTAATAAAGTTGTTATACATAAAAGCAACTAATATTGTAAAAAATAATGCTAAGTTATATAATATTAAGGCAAAAGTATTATCAAATGAACCATACATTTTAAAGTAGGCTAAAAATGCAATTGCAGGTGGGGCTATAAATATAAATAATGTAGGCATAAATTTACTAGGTAATTGGTGATGAAAAATAATTCTGTTTAAAAGTATAGAGAACAATACAATCCAAAAGAAAATTCCTAAAGAAAAGAAATACATAAGAAATCCTATAGAGGCAAACCCTACTCCACCAACAGGTACTAAAACATTACCAACTATTGGTATAAACCAAGCAGGATTTGAATGGTCTAGTTCTTGGTTAGAATTTATCCAGAATTTAATAGTATGTAATGTTAGGAAAAAGTGCAATGCAGTTCCTAGAATCCAAAATGTGTAAGATAAACCTTCAAAATGTTCTTTATGAATAATTGCTAAAATAAGCATAGATATAGATATAGCTGCAAAAAAGTTAATTCTTATTGGATGGTTCCATTCTTTTTTTACTACTTCACTATACTTAATAAATTTTAAGATGTAAATTAATGATATTGTAAAAAACATAGCCGTAACAACATACATAAGTACATTACCTATAAAAGGTGTTATTCCTAAAACTTCTGATGCTTTTTGATACATGATAGTTAAACCACCCATACCCATAGTTGCCGCAAACATAGTAATAGGAAAATATTTTAATCTATTCTCTTCATCTTTTTTGATATTTGTATTGTCACTCATAAAAATTCCTTGTGTAATGATTTTGTATTATATTCATAAATCAATTAAAATATGCTTATAATAATAATAACTATTACTAATATGTAAATATTTTACATAAAAAAAGCCAACTTCTAAAAGTTGGCTTTTTTATTTACTAATAAATATTAGTTTTCAATACTCCAAGAAATTGTTTGACCAAAATACATTGGTACAACTTTTTCTCCATGTCCTTCATAATACTCAGGTATAGAAAAATCTTTTTTAACTAAAGTTACAGATTTTTCTTTTGCTTTCATATTATAAATTTTACAAGCATTATCACTTACAAATTTTTGTAAGTTATCTAAGCTATTATGTGTTTCAAATAATTGTGTTAAAACTTGTAGAGCAATTGGAGCAGTAAATACACCGGCTGCACATCCACAAGCTTCTTTCGCATGTTTTGGATGAGGAGCTGAGTCACTACCAAACATTATCTTTTCATTTCCACTTAAAGCAATCGCAACTAGAGCGTCTCTATCTTCAGGTCTTTTTGCAATTGGTTTACAAAATAAATGAGGAGCTAACATTCCACCAGCTACGTCATCTAAAGTTATAAGTAAATGTTGAAGTGTAATCGTTGCATACAAGTTATCATATTTTTGTACTAAATCAACTGCATCTTTTGTAGTGATATGTTCCATAATTATTGTAAGCTTTGGAAATGCTATAGCTAACTCTTCATATACACTCATAAATTCTGATTCTCTATCCATAACAAAACCATTTGTTTCACCATGTACACATAAAGGTATATTAAGCTCAGCCATTGCATTTAAAGTTGGTGCAAGTGCAACTGTATCAATTGATTCAACTCCACCTTCACTATTTGTAGTAATTCCAGCAGGGTAAAGTTTAATAGCAGTTATTACATCTTTTACATCACTTAAAAATTCTTTTGTATAAGGCTTGAAAAATAGTGTCATAAAAGGTGTAAAATCATCACCTTTTATAGCATCCATAATTCTATTTTTGTAGTCTATTACTTCTTGCTTTGTTGATACAGGAGGTACTAGATTTGGCATAATAATTCCACCTACAAAAGTAGAAGAACTTAAAGGTGCTACTACTTTTAGCATATTGTCATCTCTAAAATGAATATGCATATCAAATGGACTATTTACTATATATGTTTGCATTTCTTATCCTAAAAGAGCTTTTATTTTTGCTTCAAGAGTTGGTATTGTAAATCCATGCTTTTTAAATAACTCATTAGCAGGTCCACTTTCTCCAAATCCGTTCATACCAATAACATGGTCTGCAAATTTGTAGTATTCCATAGCAGAAGCCATCTCAACAGCAATAATAACTGTCTCAGGATCAATAATAGAATCCACATAAGAAGAATCTTGCTCACATAATAAATCAAAACAAGGAACAGAAACGATATTACATTTTATTCCAAAGTTTTCTTCTAAAGTACAAGCTGTTTGTAAACATAACATAACTTCAGAACCAGATGCCATAAGTGTAACAGTTGCATCTTCTCTTTTTGATAATAAATATCCACCATTTGCAACTTCTCCTATTTCTCTTGTAGGTTTTAAAGTTTTAAGTTTTTGTCTTGAACAAACAAATCCTGTAGGGGCATTCATAGTAAGTGCTTTTTTCCAACACTCAACATTTTCAGTTGCATCTGCTGGTCTAAATGTATAGAAGTTAGGCATAGCTCTAAACTGAGAAAGTTGTTCGATTGGTTGATGAGTAGCACCATCTTCTCCAACACCAATACTATCATGTGTCCATACGAAGTGTGTAGGGATATTTGACAAAGCTGCAACTCTTGCTGCTGGCTTTAAATAATCAGAGAAGATAAAGAATGTTGCATTAAATACTTTAAATAATCCATAAATATTCATAGCATTTGTAATAGCTGCCATTGAGTGTTCTTTGATACCAAAGTGAATGTTTCTTCCTTTAGGGAAGTCACCAAGACCAAGAAGTTCAGTTTTATTTGATGGAGCTAAATCAGCAGATCCACCTATAAATGATGGAACAGCTTTTGCAATAGCATTTAAAATTTTATGATTTGAATCTCTTGTAGCTATATCAGAAACTTCTGAGAAATCAGGATAAGCAACTTTTGAATAATCAGGATTTAAAAGAGCGGTTAAAGTTTCATTTTGTTCACTTAGTGGTAAATCTTTTCTTACTAATTTATCCCAAGCTTTACTTTGTAATGCACCAGTTTCAGTTTTATCAAATGCAGCTTTAACATCAGAATCTACTACAAATGTTTTAGAAGCATCAAATCCAGCTTTTATTTTTGAAGCACTTAGTTCATCATCACCTAAAGGAGCACCATGTGTTTTATGGCTTCCTTCCATAGTTGCCGCACCTTTACCAATTGCAGTTTTTGCAATGATTAATGTAGGTTTGTCAGTATTTCTTGAACTTGTAAGTGCATTATCAATTGCATCAAAATCATGTCCATCTATTGTAAGTACATCAAAGTTAATAGCTTCAAATCTTTTTGCTACATCTTCACTCCATGCAATAGAAATATCACCTTCAATTGTTATATCGTTTGAATCATAAATAATAGTAAGATTTTTAAGCTTTTGATGACCGGCCGTTGCACAAGCTTCGTAAGAAATTCCTTCTTGCATATCTCCATCACCACAAAAACAATATACATGATGATCAATGATTTCTGCTGTTTCGCTGTTTAAACAATGTGACGCATATGAAGATGCCATTGCAAAACCAACTGCATTTGCTACACCTTGTCCTAAAGGACCAGTTGTAATTTCAACACCATCTGTATGTTTATATTCAGGGTGACCAGGAGTTCTACTTCCTGTTTGTCTGAATTGTTTCATATCTTCAATAGTTACATCAAATCCCCAAAGGTGAAGAAGTGAATATACCATAGAAGAAGCGTGACCACCAGAAAATACTAATCTATCTCTGTTTAGCCAAGATTGATTTTTAGGGTCAAGTTTAATATGTGAGCTTAGAACTGTAACTAAGTCAGCCATACCCATAGGAGCACCTGGATGTCCGCTGTTGGCACGCTGTACCATATCTGCTGCTAAAAATCTAATCGTGTCTGCTTGTTTTTGTAAAAGTTGTGTTGACAATTTTATTTCCTAATTGTTAATTTTTGCTATTATATCTAAAAATTGTTTAATGTGTTTTTATTCACTTGTGCATATTTATCTTTTATAAGTTGTGACAGTTTATTTTGTTCTTTTTTACTTATCTTTTCACTCTTATAAAGTTCTCCAAGTACTGCACTAATCGTTCTTTGAAGCTTTATTGCAATATTTACTATTGTTTGATTTTTATTGTACATACTTTGTACTTTTATTTTATCTTCTAGACTCCATTTTAGTCCTGAATTTTTTGCTTTACCATCTTCTTGATTTCTTTGTTGTCTTAATATTTTTTTGTCTTCATTTTGCATTTTTGATGCGCTTACTTTTTTACTACCTTTTGTATTTTTAACATCTTCTTTAGACTCTTTTATTCTGGCATCAATAAGTTTATGTATATTTTTACTCATAAGATAATGAAAATTTTCACTATCTTTTATAAGAACTTTTTTTGCTCTAGTTATTGATACATAGAATAAATTGAACTCATCAAGTAAGTCTTGACATGAAGCTGTTTCTAAATCTTCTTGAAATGCTTTTAAAGTATCATATCCACAATCCACAATCAAATCTGCAAAATCAACAAAGTCATCAGCTACACTCACCCTATCCCACTCTAAACCTTTAGCTGTGTGTGCTGTAGTTAAAAATAATATCTTTTTTTTTCTTTTTATGAAGCCATTGTTTTCTTTATTTTTCCAAGCTTCATAAAACTTTTTACTTATATCTTGAAATTCAAATATCTTATCTCCATATTCTTTTACAACTTTAAGTGCAGATTTAAGCTCATAGTCCTCAACCTCTTTTGTATAATCAATTATCTCATCCTCATTATCAAAATCTTTCAAAAATATATTTCTTCTTATCTTATTTTTTTGATTGTTTAAAATATAATAAAGTTCAATAGTAAGTGTAAATATTTCATTTGGATCGCGTACTGTTACAAAAGGTTTTCGCATCTCTATTCTTGAAGCAATGACTGAAATAAGTGTTGCATTTGTTCTTGAAATATATCCATTAGTTTCTATATTATTATCATCATTTTTTAAAACATCAATTTTTACACTTTCGTTTTTAAAATTTTCTAAAAGTATATTTGCAAAAGATGCTATGTCATTATTAAACCTAAAGCTACAAGATAAATAAAAACTTTTATCACATTTTATTTTATCAAGAGCATTTTTACTTCCTCTAAATGAATAAATTTGTTGATGTTCATCCCCTACATATATTTTAGTTTTACTATTTAATGCTTCAAATATTGATAGTGTTACATCATTTGTATCTTGAGCTTCATCTAGCATAACTATATCATAAGAGTATTGACTGATTTGTTCACTATTAAGAAGTAGCTGATAATATTTCAAATAAAAACTATGAGTAGGATTTAGTTTATTTATAAGCATAAAATCAAACATTTTTTTTGCAGTTTTATGTTCTGTATCTTCTTTTGTGATTTCATCTTTTGAAGAGTTACAAAATGCTTCAAATATTTTAAGAGCACCTACTGCTTGATTGTAAGATATTTCAAACTCTTTTGATATATCTATTGCTCTATAGTTTGTAAGATTGTTTAGGTTTATATTTGTATGTTTTTTTATAGCACTATATGCAAGACCATGCGTAGTCTTCACATGTGTATTACTTGGAAATATACTTAATGCTTCGTTTTTAATACTAGAATTAAAAGCTAGATATAGTATCTTTTGCTTTATATTATCTTCGGTTATTAGTTTTAAAGTTGATGTTTTTCCAGTACCTGCAAAAGCATTTATTTTTATATTATTATACTTTTTAACAGCTTGGACTATTTCATTTTGTTGTTTTGTGATATTCATAAAAGAAGTATAGTATAAATTATACTATTTGAATAAAAATATTGCAAAATGCAATATTTTTATATTTTGAGTTTTAGTTATATACCTTCAATTCTAAGAACTTTAGTATTTCCAACCATAAGTTCAACAGTCATAAAAAATCTTTTAAATACGCTCTCTTGTCTATATTCTAGATTATGTTTTTTACAAATCTCTTTTATAATTGGTTGAGATTTTTGATAAAAGAAGTGAGTTTTATCAGGGAAGATATGGTGTTCTACTTGATAGTTTAAGAATCCGTGACAAAAGTCAATAAAGTCTGTACCTGTATTGTAGTTTACACTTCCCATGATTTGTCTTAGGTAATATTCACCTTGAGTTTTATGTGGTGTTGAAAACTGATATATATCTTCAGCTGAATGATTTGGAGTAATAACAGCAAAAGAGTGGAAGTTAGCATATAACTCAGCCATAAACAATACAAGTAAAGCACTCATAGCAGCTTCAATTCCTAAAGGTAAAAATAGTGCTGGTAAAAGTACAAATTTAAATATTCCATAAGGTAAGATATAGTCTTTCCATAGTTTTAAACCATTTGGTTTAAATGGGCTTAATTCATAGTCCATAGTTTCTGGAATTTTGTTTTTTCTTCTGTCTTTATTTCCTAATATTCTAAGTGTGTTAGGTGCATAGTATGCAAGTTTCCAAAATGATGCAAAAACATAAACAAAAAGATATTTAAAAAACATAGGTATTTTGGCATCATGTAACCAAATCATATTTTTTTCAATATTATCAGGATCATCTGCTTCACCTAAATGATAGTGATGCATAATATTATGTTCAAAAATCCAAGCATCAGGCTTTATCCAGTCTAACCAATCTATATATCTTCTAGCTCCTGAAGCAAAACCTTTTTTTGTATATCGAAAAGGTATATTTGGAACTTTATCATAAGCACCATGTAAAATAGGATGAGTAACATCAGCCCATCTTGCAACATTTCCAATTCCCATAGAAACAGCAGCAATAATAGCAAGTAACCAAAATGAAAATCCTTCAAATCCTAAAACAATAATAAGTATCATAAGACCAAAACCACCAAATGTGAACATTCTTCCCCATCTTTCTAATTTTAGAAGATGATCAAAATCTTCTTGAGTTGGGTCTCCAATTTGACCTTTTATTGCGTCGATATCAATTTGAAGTTGTTCTTGATCTATATCTTTGTAGTCTGCATACTGTGTACTCATGCTTATTACCTTTATAACTAAATTTTATAAATTATATAATAATAACCTTAAAATAATGTTTTAATCTATAGGTTTTTATGCGTATTTGGAATTAAAATTTCAAATACTGCACCAGTATAGACTTTATCTTTATGTGTGAAGTTCTTGTTTTTAACACTTATGCTTCCATTATGATGTTTTGTAACTATTTCTTTACTCATATAAAGGCCTATTCCAGTTCCTTCTTCATCTTCTTTTGTAGTAAAGTAAGAATCAAAAATATTGTCAATTATATCTTTAGGTACCCCACCTGCGTTGTCTTTTATACTTATTGAAATATTATTGTTTATATTTTTTGTATCTATAAATATAAATCTATCTTTTATATCTTTTTTTTCAAACTCATCTCTTGCGTTGTTTAATATATTTATAAACACTTGTAATAATTCTATATCAAATCCATACATATTTATATCTTCAAAACATTTTATTATTTGTATATTTCTTGTCTCAAATTTTGATGATGTTAATTCAAAAGATTTTTCGAGAAGCTCAGATAAGTTAAACATTCTTTTACTATCTTCTTTTTTAAAAAAATCTCTAAAGCTCCCCATAGTTTCACTTAAGTGCATTGCAGATTGTGTTATAACATCTAAATTTTTCATAAGAGTTTCTGGTTTTAGTTGTGAGTATTCTTGCTCTAGAGAAATACCTGAAGCTACTGCTGTTATAACTGAAAGGGGTTGTCTTGACTGGTGAATTATATTTTCTACCATCTCACCCATTGTAGCCATTTTAGATTGTTGTGATAAAAGTTTATCTTTTTGTTCTAAATCTAAAAGATGTTTTTTTCTATAATCACACCATATATCTACCTTAAGTGCAAACTCTTCAATAATAAATGGCTTTCTTATAAAATCACTTGCACCCATTTTATACATATTTCTTATCAAATCAGCATTAGTTGTACCAGATATAATAAGAACTGGTAAATTGATATATTTAGGATTTGATTTAATCTTTTCTAATACTTCACTTCCATGCATATCAGGAAGTTCCATATCAAGTATCACTAAATTATAATCTTCCTTTAAAAGTAAATCTAATCCTTCTGTAGCATCTTTTGCAACAGAAACTTGATAATTTCTAGGTGTAAGGATCATTGACATTTGTTTTCTCATAAAAGCTGAATCATCAATTAGAAGTATTTTATCACTTATTTTTGATTCTAAATGCTTGAGTACTTTATGTATTTCAGCAATTGCAAATGATAAGTTCTTGTCTTTTATTATATAGTCTAAAACTCCATGATGAAATAAATCTTCTCTTAATTGTTTCTCAGTATTACCAGTAAGTATCACAACTCTTGTGTCTGTCAAACTTTTAACTTGATTAATTAGTTCATATCCTTCTCCATCTGGAAGATGTAAATCTAATATGATTAAATCGTATTGAATTTTTTTTAAGAATACTTCTGCTTTTTTAAAATCAAAAGCTTGATGACAATTGTAATTTAAATTGTCTAATTCATTTTTAACTAAATTATTTATAACTTTTGAGTCTTCTACTATTAATATATTTTTCATGCAATAAAATTGTAACTAAATTTATATTAATTATAATATTAAATAAATTAATGTCCTTAAAGAAAAATAAATCTTTTTATGATAATATTCGCTTCAAATAATAATTCTTCTTATATATTACATATTAGTATAAGTATCTAAAAGGCGATCAATGAAAAATTTAGTTATTGTAGAGTCACCTGCAAAAGCACGGACTATTACAAAGTTTCTAGGAAGCGACTATAAAGTTTTAGCATCAATGGGTCATGTAAGAGATCTACCAAAATCAAAACTAGGGTTTGACCCTGAAAACAATTTTGAACCACAATACATGGTATCAAGAGATAAAACTAAAGTTATTGCAGAATTAAAGAAAAATATCACAAAAGATACTGTTATCTACCTAGCAGCCGATGAGGATAGAGAGGGAGAAGCTATTGCATGGCATCTTATCCCTGCCCTTAAAATTCAAAAAAACACTATAAAAAGAATTGTATTTCACGAGATTACTAAAACTGCTATTATGAAAGCTTTAGAAAATCCAAGAGAAGTTGACCAAAACTTAGTAGATGCACAACAAGCAAGAAGAATACTTGACCGTGCTGTTGGATATAAACTTTCTCCACTTATTTGGAAAAAAGTTAGATATGGATTGAGTGCTGGAAGAGTTCAAAGTGTTGCTGTTAGAATAATAGTTGATAAAGAAAGAGAAATTGAAGCTTTTGATCCTGTAGAATTTTGGAAAGTAAAAGCTGATTTTCTTGACCCATCTTTAAGAGCAGAATTAGTAAAAATAAATGGTAAAACTTCAAAAGTAAAAAATGAAGATGAAGCAAAGATAATAGAACTTTCTTGTAACGCTTCATCATATTTACTTGAAGATATAGAAGAAAAAGAGAGCAAAAGAAACCCTGCTCCCCCTTTTACAACTTCAACATTACAGCAAGAAGCAAGTAGAAAAGCTGGTTTTGGAGTAAAACAAACTATGATAGTTGCTCAGCAACTTTATGAGGGAAGTTTAACTATTCCTGGACACTCTGGTGGTCTTATAACTTATATGAGAACAGATAGTGTAAATCTTTCTTCATTTGCTACATCAATGGCAAAAGATGTTATTGAATCTGAATATGGAAAAGAATATTCACTAGAAAAACCAAGACATTATAAAAGTAAAGCAAAAGGAGCTCAAGAAGCCCATGAAGCGATTCGTCCTGTCAATCTTGCACTAAAACCAAGTGATGTTAGACCATATATGGATAATGGACAATATAGACTATATAGCTTAATATGGAAAAGAACTATTGCGACACAAATGGCTCAAGCAGTTGTTGCAAATACAACTTATAAAATTAAAGCTGGTAAAGATAGTGAGTATGAATTCCAATCAAAAGGTACAAGAATTGTATTTGCTGGATTTATGAAGTCATATACTGAAGGTAGTGATGATCCAGAAGCTGCACTAGAAAATACTGAAAAAATTCTTCCTACTATTAAAAAAGGCAGCACTTTAGATATTGAAGAACTTACAACAGAACAAAACTTTACAAAACCACCTGCACGATATACTGAAGCATCTCTTGTGAAAAAAATGGAAGCGGAGGGAATAGGAAGACCTTCTACATATGCACCTACAATTGCAACTATTCAAGCACGAGAATACATAATAAAAACTGAAGACAAGAAACTAAAACCTACTTTAATAGGTACAGTTGTAAATGACTTCTTAGTAGAACACTTTGAAGACATTGTTTCTTTAGGGTTTACAGCTAAAGTTGAGGAACAATTTGATGATATAGCTGAAGGTAAAATTGCTTGGAATGAAGTGATGAAAAACTTCTATAGTGACTTTGTAAAAAATGTAGATGATAAAACTGAAAATGCGCCAAGAGCAAAATTCTCTGATATTAGAGAATTAGGAGAGCATCCAGAACTTAACAAACCAATAACTGCAAGAGTTGGTCAATATGGTCCTTATGTACAATGTGGAACAAAAGAAGATGAAGATAAGCCAAAAATAGCTTCTATTCCAAATAACTTAAGTGTAAATAATATAACACTTGAGGAATCATTAGTTCTTCTACAACTACCAAAAGTACTTGGTCAAGATGAAAGTGGTGATGATATCAAAGTAAATATTGGAAGATTTGGTCCATATTTACAGATAAAATCTACATACTACTCTTTAAAAGAAGATGACCCTTATACTATTGAACTTGAACGTGCTTTAGTAGTAATTGCAGAATTAAAAGAGATAAAAGCTAAATCATTACTAAAAGATTTTCCAGATGAAGATACACAAATTCTAATAGGAAGATATGGTCCATATATAAAATCTAAAAAGAAAAACTTTAAACTTCCAAAAGAATTAGATGAGCAAGATATAAAAGCTTTATCTTGGGATGAAGTAAAAACTATCATCAAAAATCAACCAGTAAAAGGTAAAAGAGGAGCAACTAAAAAAGCTACTACTAAAAAAACAGTAGCAAAAAAGACTCCGGCTAAGAAAACTACTACAACTAAAAAAACTGCTGAGAAAAAGACACCTTCTAAAAAAGCAACTAAGAAGAAAGAAGAAAAGTAAGTATGAAAATTGCTATTCTTTCTGATAGTCATAGAAAGCCAAATCTAACAGCTGATGCTATAGATTATCTAAAGTCACATGGAGCAGAATATTTACTTCATGCTGGCGATTTAGAAATAAAAGAAAATCTTGATTTATTAAAAAATTCTGGACTTACTTACGTAAGTGTATTTGGGAATAATGACCATGATTTATACAAGTACCAAGGTGAATACAAAATCAAAGAAGAGCCTTATTATTTTAAGATAAAAGACATAAAATTCAAGATGATGCATTTACCTTTTTATATGGCTCCTGATAGTGATATCGTGATTTCTGGGCATACACATATGTTTGAACAAAAGTACACTAATAATACTTTATTTATAAATCCAGGTGAAGTATGTGCAAGAAATAAGCCGCTTACAGAATGTGCCATGCTTGAAATTAAAGAAAATAAATATATAATAACTTACAATTATAAAAAACCAGAAGCTAAAGCTTGGGAAAGTAAAGAGTTTATTCATGAGCGAAATTAAAAAAGTTTATTTATGTGCGATATGTAATATTGAAAGTGGAACTTGTAGTGAAGACTGTAAGTTTTGTACTCAAAGTGTTAAATATCAAGCCGATATACAAAGGTATAAAAATAAATCGATAGAAGATATTGTAAAAGAAGCTATTATTGCTAAAGAAAATAAAGCAGTAGGATATTGTTTGGTTACTGCGGGATTAGGGCTAACAGATAAAAGATTAGATTTTGTATGTGAAGCAACAAAAGCTGTTAAAAAAGCTGTTTCTAATTTAAAGATAATCGCATGTAATGGAATTGCATCAATTGAACAATTGAAAGAATTAAAAAATGCTGGAGTTGATAACTATAATCATAATTTAGAAACATCTAAAGATTTTTATAAAACTATCTGTACTACACATGATTGGGATTCTAGGTATCAAACTTGCCAAAATGTAAAAGAAGTGGGTTTAAAACTAATTTGTGGTGGTATATTTGGAATGGGAGAAACAAATCAAGATAGAATTAGTATGATAAATTCTATTAAGGAATTAAATCCTATGAGTGTTCCTATAAACTTTTTTCATCCAAACGAATCTCTACCTCTTACAAAAAATACATTAACACCAAAAGAAGCCTTAAAGTTAATTAAGCAAACCAGAGATGCTTTAGGTGTTGATATAAGACTTATGGTTGCAGGAGGAAGAGAGATTACTTTTAAAGAATATCAATATGATATATTTAAATATGGAGCAAATGCCATTGTTATTGGCAACTACCTTACAACTAATGGAAAAGTTGCATCACAAGATATAAGTAATATTAAAAAAATGGGATTAACAATCGCTGAAGATTGTAAAAAATAATATAATAATATGACAAATGAAGTAGCTATAATATTAACACTTTCAGCAATTATATTTACATCCCCCCTACTTTCAAGACTTACTAGAATACCAACTATTCCTATTGAAATTATACTTGGTTCAATAATTGTATCCCTTGGAATAATACAAAAAAATCATATATTTACTCTGGTTGCTGAACTTGGATTTTTATATCTTATGTTTCTTGCTGGACTTGAAGTTGATTTAAAAAAACTATTTAAAGTTTCCCCTATTATCCTAAAAAAAGGTCTTTTATATACTTCTTTGCTTTATTTTATTTCTACTATTTTTTGTCTTTATTTTGATTTAGCAAAAATATTTATCGTTACTTTACCTCTTATATCTATAGGATTACTTGCTGCTCTTAAAAAAGAGTATGGAGATCAGCCTTGGATAAATATGGCTATAACTATAGGTCTTATTGGTGAAATTGTTTCTATTATTGTACTTACAATTGTAAGTGCTAGATTAGAGTTTGGTATGGGAGCAGAGTTTTACTCTACATTGATAGAACTTACTTTGGTATTTATTGGTATTGCTGTATCGTATAAGTTATTTCACAATCTTATTTGGTGGTATCCAGAAATAAAAACATATCTTATGCCAAAATATGACACACAAGAGCAAGATATAAGAGTATCTATGTCTATATTCTTTTTGATAATTGCTTTAATGCTTCACTTACACTTAGAAGTTGCGCTTGGAGCTTTTATTGCTGGAGTATTTATAGCTACATTCTTTGAGCATAATAAAGGACTACCTAAAAAACTAGAACATTTTGGTTTTGGTTGGTTAGTTCCTATATTCTTTATCTGGGTTGGTACATCTTTTGAGTTGAAGTCATTGTTACTTCCTAACTTAATAAACTATTCATTACTTATAGTATTTGCTATGATTTCTTTAAGACTTATTTCATCTATGCTATTTGTGAAAGAGATTGGATTTAAGGGATCTATTTTATTAGCACTATCACATTCTATGCCACTTACTTTAATCGTTGCTGTTGCTACTTTAGCATTACATTCAAACTCTATAACACCATTTTATTATTATGTGTTTATTTTATCTGCTATATTAGAAGTGATTATTGCTATGTTACTTATCAAAATAGCAAATAGACTTAAAGAAAAAGAAGATAGGACAAATAAAGAGATAAGTTAATACCTATCTCTTTATTTATTTTTTGTAGTTTATAGTTGCTATATTGTTCTTAATTACAACTTTGAATTTAGACATTTTTTCTTTAACAGAAATAACAACTCTAAAATAATCAGCCTCAGGATGATTTCCAACCATATAAGAACTAAAATGTGGTGCATTTATATTTTTAAATTTGGTATAAGTTAGTACTTTACCTTGGAAATCAAATACAAACTTTTTAGGTTTCTTTTCTAGATAGTACCGAATAAGCTTATATTTTTTTCTAGTTTCAATAGATATTGAATTCTTCTTTACATCAATAGTTAAAAAAGGAAGTACATTATAAACGGTAGGCTCAAATGGCTTTGGTTTTTTTACAATTTTTGGTAGTTTTATAATAGCAACTTTAGGTATAGAAGTTTCTATCAATTTACATTGTTCTGCAATTTCTTTTTTTGTAAATTTTTTAACAACTATTTCATCTTTATCCATAGCAATTGGCTTTGATTTCATACTTCTATCTTCAGACATAATTTTAACAGATCTTTTACCATCATCTGTACTATATAGAGGAAGAATAGCTTGTATAGGTTGAAGTTTTATAGTTTTTGTTTCATTCGTATCTATTTGTTTTACAACAACTGGTTCAAATGGATTCAATCGTGCAAACAAACTTATACTTGCAATACTTAATATTAATATTTTCTTCATTGTTCTGGCTCCAAATTTTTTAATTCAAAATAATCTTTTTGCAATTTTGCATTATACTTTTGCATTCTATCAATACTTTGTTCTAATTGTATTTTTTTTAGCTTTAAACTCTCGTATGTTTCCAAAGAATTCTTACCAGCAAACAATAAGTTTGCAATATAATTAGCACTAACGATAGTTGCAACTATAAATAATATAGCTAAAACTATTAATTTTATTTTTTCCTTCACCCTACTTAGTAAAAGGTGCTTTTCCTAAGTATTCTGCATAAGCAACTTCTCTTTCAATATCAAGAAGTCTATTATATTTAGCAATTCTATCACTTCTTGATGTACTTCCTGTTTTGATTTGACCACAGTTAAGTGCAACAGCAAAATCAGCGATAAATGCATCTTCACTCTCTCCACTTCTATGTGACATTACACAGTTGTAGTTGTTTCTTTGTGCAAGTCTAATTGTAAGCATAGTTTCACTTACTGTTCCAATTTGATTTGGTTTGATTAGAATTGAGTTTGCAATATCTTTGTTGATACCTTCATTTAAAATATTTGCATTTGTTACAAATAAATCATCCCCTACAAGTTGAACTTTATCTCCTAACTTTTCAGTTAAAACTTTCCAACCATCCCAGTCATCTTCACTTAAGCCATCTTCAATAGAAACAATAGGATATTTAGCACATAAATCAACATAATAATCAGCTAATTGTTCAGAAGTTATCTCTCTGTTTTCAGACTTAAGAACATAAAGACCAGCATCATTGATAAGTTCAGAAGCAGCAATATCAAGAGCAAGTGCAATTTGTGTACCAGCTTCATAACCTGCAGCTTCTATAGCTTTCATGATAACTTGTAAAGGTTCTTCATTTGATTTTAAGTTTGGAGCAAATCCACCCTCATCACCAACAGCAGTAGATTCACCCATAGAATCAATAATTTTTTTAAGTTGTTGATAGATTTCAGAAACAGCTCTTAAACCTTCTTTGAAAGATTCTATCCCTACAGGTAAAATCATATATTCTTGAAAATCAACAGAATTATTTGCATGCTCTCCACCATTTATGATATTGAACATAGGTACAGGCATAGTCATAGCATTTGCTCCACCTAAATATCTGTATAAAGGTATATTAAGTGAAGTAGCTGCTGCTCTTGCAACAGCCATAGATACACCAAGAACTGCATTAGCTCCAAGGCTTGCATAATTTTCTGTACCATCAAGTTCTTTCATAGTAGCATCAATTTCAGCTTGATTAAATGGACTTAGACCAATAAGTGTTTCAGAGATTGCTGTATTTACATTTTCTACTGCTTTTTCAACACCTTTTCCACCATATCTAGTTCCACCATCTCTTAATTCTAATGCTTCTCTTTTACCTGTACTAGCTCCACTAGGAACTATAGCATTTTCTTTTGTACCATCACTTAAAACTACTGTTGCTCTAACTGTTGGGTTTCCTCTACTATCCATAACTTCATCAGCATAAATATTGTCTATATAAATCATATTTATTAAATCCTTGTTTAATTTTATTTA
>DQSS01000274.1 GCA_015663165.1 Arcobacter sp.
TCCCAGGATCTAAATCCTAAACTTATTCATGCTGTAAAACAGAAATCTGTTAATCTTGAGGTTGTAAAGTGTTATTTTGATGTGATTTTAAAAAATAAGGTCTAGAATGAATTGTGAAAATTTTATATTGGATAACCTAGATAAAGTACCATTTAAGGATGAAATAGCTGAAGCATATTCTACCGATTTTTATAAATTTTCATTTAAACAAATTTATAAAAAAAATGCATCAATTGATATAACTAAAATTAAAGGTACGAACCATCCAAATTATAAAAACTTAACATGGGAAAATGTATTAAAATCTTTAAAAAGAAATAGCAATTTAAAACATTTATATTGTTCTGGTGATAAACGCCTTAGTGTTAAATATTACTATGATATTGAGTATAGAAAAAACTGTTTAGCTGATAATGCTTGGAATGTAAATGTTTTAAATGATGAAGAATATTATATTTGCGATGGAAATCATAGAAGTACAATTTCAAAATTTTTAGCTACATTAAATGCTATCCCAAAAATGATTCCTGTTCCCAATGTATACTTCTATTATTTTAATAAAAAAGATATATTGCTTTATAGTAGATTACAAAAAGTTATTAAGCGACTTAATAAAAATTCAATGGAAAATAAATTTTATATAAAACTTGAGAAAGAGCAGCTTTTGATAGAAAGTAAAAAAACTTCCAATGAAGTAATTGACGATTATCAACTTGTATACAAGTTGATAATCTTTCTTCATGCACATAAAGAAAAAAATGTGTATAAAGAATATAATAATGTTTTAGATCTTAAAAAAGATTTGTTTCAAGAGCTTATTGGATATAGAAAAAGGACAAAAAATAATATTATTGAAGTAGCACTAGAAAAAATTATAAAAAAGCTTTTCAACTATTTATAAAGTCAGAATGTTATTGATGGTAATTAAAGGTAGCTAGGCTACATCCCAAGCATTTGTCTTATGCCATTCATCTATATTTTTTCTTGCACGTTTGGATCTCAATCGTTTAAGATATTTGATATAGTGTTGCATGGATCTTGTTTTACATCTATAACTTTTTGCTCTTGTGAAACTATGCTTTTTCATAAATTAATCTTTCATCCTTTCAATAAGCGTGGCAATAGCATTGCTTGACCATGTCGGAAGAGCATCTTTTATAATAACACTTTTTTCTTTTCTCGCTCCTGACTCTCTCAGTGAAGCAATAAGTCGAAATTTGGAAAAAGTATTATCAAAAAGATAAACTCCTTTAGCAAGTGGAATAATCTCATTCAGGTTTTGCATACTTTTATGATAGCGTCTAACAACAGTAGAAGGCTCAACAAAATGACCTTTATTTTGTACTCTAGTTTTAACTCTTTGAACATTAAGAAAAGGGTCATCAAGTGCTACATAGACAATATAGAGTTGATAGCCTCTATTTAAGGCTTCAGTGATTGTATGTTTTTCACTATTACCTGAAAGAGTAGTCTCAAATCCAAAACTTTTATCTTGGGCAAGTAGATCTTTTCTTTGCAGGAGAGCTTTTTTACCTGCTCTAAGCATTTGACGATTGCTTTCTTTTGTTCCATCAGGTAAGAAATTACCAAAAAGTTCTTTAGCAATATCATCTGGGTTTATGAGAGGTAAATTAGCTAGAGATGTATATTTAGATTGCATCTTATGATAAAGTGTAGATTTCCCTGAACCATTGGGACCAGCAAATATTAGAAGCTTTTTAGCCATTATGCAGAGATAACACTTTCATGAAAGTGCTTATCAATTCTAACAGTCACTTTGGTTCCATTAGGATAAAGTTTAAGCATTATACCTTGAGGCATATTAGGCTCTTTAATATAAGCGGGTACACCATTTTGAAGAAGTTCTTTGGTATTGTCATCAGCTTCAATGCCTGCGATGTCATCAAATATTTTTTCAATATCAATATCTATTTTTTGAACCATATCTATTGTCTCCTTATAGTGGGTATGATCTCTATTATATCTAAATTATAATAACAAAATTTGATATTATGAGGGGAGGAATGATTAAAGATTAAGTTCGCCAATGATAAAATACTATTTAGGGTACTAGAAACCTTCAAGCATACACTTATTGTGGAGAACTAGTTTTTTTCTATCAGACATTTTTCATTTGTTGCAGTGGTAAAAGCGTGGATTTTATGTTTAGCACGTATATATTTTACACACTATTTTTAACAAAAGGATAACTATGTCAACTCAATCACACTCAACACAAATCAGCTTTACTAAGACTTTCCCTGTTTTTTTGAATAACATCAATATTAAGAAAATATACAACAAAGAAGAAATGATTTATTTCAAAATACTTTTTTATAAGTTTTTGTATATTACTAGATCAAACAATGAGGTCTTACAAAAAAATAATCTTAATATTGATGGTAAGATGTTTAAAAAAATACTTCGCTTGATTGTAAAAAAGTTTAATAACTATGTGGATTACAAACATTTATCATATCAATTTGCACTCTCTACTTTCTTAGATCTTCTGACAATAAGAAAGTTGAATAATTTAACAAATATATATTTTACAGATATGAATATTTCATTAGCCAAGAAAAACAAAAATATACTATTGAATACATTTAAAAACAAATTTACCGATATCCCTAACACTACAATAGGTCTTGCTCTATTTACACTATTTAGATTTCAGTATTTTTCAAAAAAAGAAACAGTTCCTTTTGAACTATTTTCTATATTGATTTATGATAGCCATCTTCACTACATTGATAATAAGGATATGTTTTCAGTTGGTACAGCCACCTATAAGAGATTTTTAATGGAGAAGTGTATTACTAAAAGGTTAGGATATATTGGGAGAAAAGTAATTATAAATGAAAATAGTGAAGTTATGTACATGCTAGAACCCCCTAAAAAAAATGAGTTTAGGACGCAATTAATGCTAGAAAATGATCCAACCTATTCTTTACCTCTATTGTGTCACTACTTCTCACATAAGAGTTGGTATGATTTCTTTTTAATAGACTATCAAGATGTTAATCCTGATGATTTTTATAAGTTTAATATTACTTGGTAGTGAAAACAATTAAAATATAACTGTCAGCTAAATTGTCAGTAA
>DQSS01000236.1 GCA_015663165.1 Arcobacter sp.
ATATGATTTAAAATAATAGCTTTAAGCTTTTTACTTTTATTCTTTTTTAATGCAGCTTCTAAATTTACTAAATCTATATTATAATCTTTCCCCTCAATATCAATAAATATAGGTTCAGCATCAAAATGCCTAACTGCTTGAGGGACAGAAGGGAAAACATTAATACTACAAATTACCTTGTCTCCTCGTTTAAAGTCTAAAGCACACATTGCTAGGTGTAACCCAGCCGTACCAGAGGTTGTGGCAAGTGCATTGTCACAACCTATAAATTTCTTAACAGCATTTTCCAGTTTTTCAACTTTCCCGTTATCTGAGAAGTTTAAAACATCATCTATATATTTTTTTGTATTTTCTTGAATTGATGGTTTATAAAATTCTATTGTATTTTGCATTTTCTTCACTTTTTTTGATTTTACGCTGAATAATTATACTCTATTTATATTAAATATATTTTATTTAATAATGTTTTTTTTGATTATTTAAGATAATTGTCTATTTTTCATCACTAATATTAGCTATTTTATTTAACATTAAACTAAGAATAATATTTATTTACACTTGACATTGCCTAATAAGCTAATTTCTACACAGGAGAAGCCAGCTTTCTTCCTCGCTTCAACATTTATATGTGGTCGATGTTTGTCTAAAATATTATATTTATCTAAAATTTCAAAATAAATTTTTATATCTTTGTTTTCTTGCTTACATAGTACTTTAAACCAATAGTCACCTTTTTGTACATGTTCAATCTCGTCTACATATATAATATCTAAGATACTCATCAACTTTTTGACAAAAGGAAGTTTTCTTTTGTTATCTAATTTTTTTAAAATTTGAGGAGTAACATCTAAACCACTGGCTTCATAGTATCTCGGGATAATCGCCATTCTATCTAAATGATTTTTTGCTGTATTCATAGAAGCATCAAAAAGTCCTGAATGTACTGAAAAATCACCATAATTAAAACCCAGTTCAACTAAAAGTTGCTCTAACATTAAGTAATGTCTTATTTCATCCTTAGCTACTTCTAACCAATCTAATTTATAAGCTTGGTTCATTTCAGCATAACGATAAACAGCATCCAATGCTAAGTCAATGGCAGAATACTCGATATGTGCAATAGCATGGACTAATGTCGCTAAGCCCTCATTCGTATCAAAATCTTTACGTGTTTTTAAAGCTTTTGGTGCAACAATTTTACATTTACTAATATAAGAAGGTCTCTCAAAAACTTTAGCTTTAAACTTTGACGCTTCTATCAATTCATTTTGGCTACAATACTCAAAACATTGCTGTGTTAATTTCTCTTTAGTTGCTATAGAGTCACTCTCTATGGCTTCTTCTAAAACTTTATAAAAATTCATGGCATATTATAACCTAAAGGCATCATAATGGAAATTAAATTTCAACCTATGGGGGCAACCCAAACCAATTGCTACATTGTAACTGTTAACAAAAAAGATTTAATCATTGACCCTGGCATGGGTGCAATGCAATGGATACGAGACAATACAACTAATCCCATAGCCATACTTAATACCCATGGACATTTTGATCATGTCTGGTCAAATGGTGCTGTACAAAAGGAATTCAACATTCCACTTTATATTCCAAAAGATGATGCTTTCATGTTAACAAAATGTCCATTAGGTCAAAATATCCCAGAATCAACAGCTGACTATTTAGTAGAAGGTGATGAGAAGTTAACTATTCAAGGGATTGACATTCAATACAGAAAATTTGCTGGACATACGCCTGGTAATTCTATTATTGAGATTGAAGATGTTTGGTTCTCTGGTGATTTTCTTTTTGAACAATCCATAGGACGATGGGACTTCCCTTTTTCATCAGGAGAAAAAATGGTAGAGAGTTTAGAAAAAGCTATAAAAATAGAAGGTGACTTTACCTTATATCCTGGACATAATATGAGTACTACTTTAAAACAAGAACAAAAGATTATGCCTTATTGGATAGAAACGGTTAAAAATTCGTAAAATAATATATCAATAAATTTCTGTAGGTTCGATTTTATCGAACAAATTAATTTATTGACTTTGATTTAAGTGTTCGATGAAATCGAACCTACGGAATAAGCTTATTATTTTTCATAAGAGAACTTATAACCTCGACGACGTACAGTATGAATAACTTGAAATCCAAGAATACTCTTTAAACGTTTTCTAATCTGATTAATAGCAACTTCAACTGTATTGTCTGAAACATATTCTGGTTCTTCCCATAAAGCATTAATAATTTCATCTTTAGAAAAGACTCTGTCTTCTCTAAGTGCTAAATAGGCCAAAATATCAAAGGTCTTACCATTTAAAGAGACTATCTTGTCATCATATTCAATCTTTTTATTAGCAATATCAATAACCAATTTACCAACATCTATGGTTGTGCCAAAAAGCTTTCTCATGTTTGACAGTACACGTACAGCAATCACTTCCGTAGAATCAATAAAATTAACCATAACATCATCAACACCCAAATTAAAAAGTGGAATCTGATTTTGTTCATTGGCTGTCAAGACAATAATTTTTGTCTCTCTTTTTTTCTTCTTTACTTCATTACTGTATTTTTCCAAAGTATATTTTTCACCTTCGTCAACAACAATGATTAGCTCATAATGTCTAAAATCTGTAAAGTTAGTTGCATCATATAAATCTCTCGCAACATCAACAATACAGATAAAGTACTTTTCAAGTTCAACTTCTAATTCTTTAACGAATTCATCATCAAACCCAATCGTTAATATTCTCATTTTTATCCTATAAATTTATTAATACATGTAATGTACATGTTAATAACAAAATAATATTATTTTATAAGTTTAGTAATTCTTAAGAAACTGCTTATATATTGTTAATTATACCTTATTTTTGAGACTTTTGAGAATTTTTTTCTTTTTGAGCTATTTTTTCAATCTTTTAGCCTTTATATAGACTCTTTTAGGGGCAGGATAGCCCTCAACTGTTCTATTTTGGTTCTCTTTATCTAAAAAATCATCTAACGACTGGGAGTTAATCCATTCTGTTTTTCGCTGTTCTTCATGTTCTGTCTTTACAATAGCCAATACTTCAATCTCTTCAAACCCTGCTCTGTAACACCAGTTTTTTAAAGCACTCACTGTTGGAATAAAATAAATATTTCCCATTTTAGAATAACGATCACGTGGAGTTAAACATAAATCTTCTTCGCCATCTATCATAAACGTATCTAGTATTAGCTCTCCACCTACATTTAGACCTTTAAAAAGAGACTTCAACATACCTATAGGGTCTGCTCTATGATAAAGAACGCCCAGACAAAAAAGTACATCAAATTTATGCTCATAAAACTCTACATGTTCTATGCCTAAAAGTTCATAAGTAATATTACTCTGCATAAAATGATCTAAAAATTTAAATTGACAATAGGTTACAGCAGATGGGTCAAAACCAATTAAACGTTTGGGTTCATCTTCCATCATTCTAAAGAGATAATAACCATTGTTACAACCTATATCACCTACTATTTTATCTTTTAAATTAAAATGAGGACGTAAGAGATTATATTTTAAATTACTTTTCCATTCTGAATCAATAAAAGTTTTAGAAACTTGAAAAGGACCTTTTCGCCAAGGATGCATGAGCTTTGCAGTATCATAAATAAACTGTTCTTCTTTATCTGATAAACTATCAGGAATCATCTCAACAATATCATTTAATTTGATTTTAGTATTTTGAAGTGTGGGAAGCTCTTGTATAGCTTCCCAATAAGGTTGTATATTTTTCCAATTAAGGCTTTTTAAACGCTCTTCGCGTAGTGTATCAAGATCCATTGTTACTTAACAGTAACCTTTTTCATAATCTGTTTTTCAACAGGTCTATCTGCTCTAGCAGTTTTTGTATTTTCAATTTTTTCAACAATTTTTTGTCCAGAAATCACTTCACCAAAAATAGTATAACCACCATTTAAAAAAGGTGTTGATTTAGTTGTAATAAAAAACTGACTCCCATTTGTATTTGGTCCATGATTTGCCATTGCTAATAAAAAAGGTCTATCAAAAACAACATTTGCTTTATATTCATTAACAAACTCTTTTTTCCAAATAGACTCTCCCCCAGTTCCAGTCCCAGTAGGGTCTCCACCTTGAATCATAAAGCCTTTAATAACACGATGAAAAATTAGACCATCGTAGTAACCATCTTTTGCATGTGTTACAAAATTTTCAACAGCTAAAGGAGCTACATCTGGAAACATTTTCAATTCAATAGAACCCTGATTTGTTTCTAATACAACAATAATATTTTTTGATTTTTTCACCTCTGTTTTTACAATGCTACTTTCATTTGTACTTGTTGTATTATTTGTATCTTTTGCATTACATCCTGTGAGAAGTACTACCATCGTTAACACTATACTTGCTATTGCTTTTTTCATTTATTTCCTTTTTATCTTGCGTATTGAATTTCACGTTTTTCGCGAATCACATTTACTTTAATTTCACCAGGGTATTGTACCTTATTTTCTATCTCTTTAGCAATTTCTTTAGACAATAAATAAACATTAGCATCATCAATCTTTCCAGCATCTAC
>DQSS01000352.1 GCA_015663165.1 Arcobacter sp.
AAAAAATAGATGATTCAGAACAGAAAATGTCTCAAAAAATAGATGAATCTATATCTGAAATGAATATAAAACTAGAAAAAGCTATGTCTGAACAAAGAGCTAGGCATTATGATATGCAAAATCATCAATTTTCAAATAATGGTATATCTATAAGTGGAAATGCAACAACTTCTGTTGCAGTTGGACGTTCCCCAGGACAACATAAAAATTCATATGATATGTATTGATGGACTATATAAGTAGTAAAATTAGAAGACCTAAATTTATTATTTTATGGTTCTTTTTTATTATCTCTGTAATATATATAACTTATAAAGATGAAGTACAAATATATTATATGCTCCTTCTAGTAGTTCAAATAGTAATGCTATATTTTATGTTCTATATTTATAAAAGCTATTTTCAAAAATTACTAATGCAACACACTTTACCTATAGAAATAACATTTAATAAGTTGAATTTATCATTTTCATTTAAAACACCTACCTATGAAAATGATGATATTAATAAAATAAAATTATTAAAATTTGATGCTTATTTTCACAATAATTATTTTAATAAAAATTCGCAATATATAAATATAGACAAGGTGAATAAGAATATAAAACACCACATTAATAGTGTGTGGAAACAAGCACTTATTAGGTTAAAGAAATATCATTTATATATAGCATCTATACTTTTTTATTGTTTTCTTTTTGGTTTATTATTATTATTTTCAAGTCTAATATCTAATTCTATAATTGAATCTAATAATTATCCTCAATTTTTAAAAAAATTATACTCTTTTTTCACATTCGTAGTCTTCTCTTTTTGGCTATATATAACAATCCTTATATTAGTTAGTGAAGCTATAATAAATCAAAATTTCACTAATCAAGAAGATGAAATTTATACTATATATAACAATGGTGGACTATCTATAAAGGAACCATTAAAAGAACAAATACAAAGAAGTAATGAAGTAGTTACTACATATATTAATATTGGTGCAAGTATTTTATATATAAGTTTCTTAACAGTTTTAACAATCATATAAAAGGAATAGAAATTGCTAAAAGACAAGATGGCATATATAAAATTATTAGAAAGTTTTGATTTATTCTTTTCAAGACAAGTTAGTATTTTAAGTAAAGAAATAATAACTATTGAAAATGCAATTAATTATTATATGAACTCTAATGAAAAAGTATCAGTAGGACAAGAACTTAATGAATTAGATATTATTTATAGAGGAATAACAAGTATAAGTAGTAAGGCTAAAATACTTAATGATCAGTTTTATCAAAAAAAACCTACAGAAGGCACATATACAAAATTAATAGAAAATATTTCAAAGGCTTTTGATAATAGTCATATTAGTATTTTAGTTATTACTGATAGTAAAATTAGTCAGTTAGAAAAACTTTTTGATGAATTAAATTTTTATAAACGTAGTTACTATAATCTAATTGACTCTAGAGAGTTTTCATACATACCTTCTCCTAAATACAACAAAAGATTTAGAAATTCAAATCTAGGGCTTTATTTAAATAAACAAATTAATGATATAGATAATGGCTCTTCTTTTAGAAGTTTAGTTTCAAAGTTTTATCAAGAAAATAATTTTGAGAAAATAGAAGAAAATACTAAAATTAAAATAGGTGTTGATGATTTCAAAAAAGTAAGATTTTTTTCCACTTGGAGTCATTCTACAGAGCATTATATTAAAGAATTTAAGAATAACGAAAAATTTTCAAATAGATACATATCAATGTCATATGCATATTTAGATAAACCTATTTTTCAACCTATAGCATATCATGAAATTTCACATGCTATGAAACATGAAAAACTATCTCCATCAAACACAGTATATTTATACGAATCACTATTACCTTTTAAGGGAAAAAATTTATTTAAGAAAAAAGACCCTCTTGATGATTTATACAAAGAAATTTTATGCGATTTATCTGCTGCATATTCTACTGGTTATACATATATTATTTCTTTGATACATATTGGATTTTTTGAATTTAAAGATTTATTTATAGAGAGTAAAGAATTTGACCCCTCTGATACTATAGATGATTTAGAACAATTTAAAATTCCATCAAATGATAATTTAAGTCCTAAAAAATTTGATTTTAATGTTAATAATATTTATTTAACTGTTAGACTATTAATTTTAATAGATTTATATGAAAAGCTTGGTATAAAAAATACATATGTTGAGGGTATTAAATTTATGATAAATATAATATTTCCAAATCCTTATACAAGAGAACAGAATAGTATAAATTCTCATCCAAATTTTTTAACAATTTATGAATTTTCATCAGTGAAGGCTTCAGATTATAAACAAGCAAGGAATTTAATATATTCTTTATATGAGAAGTTTAAAACAATTATTTTAACTAAAAGATTAATAAATAATTTTGAAAAGAATAGAATTAAAGAAAAAGTTTTTCAACAAAATATTAATACTTTGATAATAAATAATTTTGAAGAAAAGATAAAAGATAATTTTGAAGAAAACATAAAATATCCTTTTCAAACTATATATGATTTTCTATGGTATAGTAGAGAAAATAATTTAACAGACGGACAAGGTAAATTAATAAAAGAAAGAGATTTTAATAGGTTTTTTAATGTATATAGTTTATTTTATGACCACCCAAAGAAAAAATTACCTGCATTATTTAATCATTTATTTAATAATATATTTAAACAATTATCTGAAAATAAAGAAAAAGTCTTTTATGATTTAGAATTTATAAAGTATAAAACTAGAAAAGGTTTTCATCCATTTGTAGAATATTTAAAACCACGGAGTACTATAAAATCTACATCTGAATGTAAAATAAGTTATATCTTCGCTCCATATGATTTTGCTATTTTGAAAGAAAGAAATAGAGATAATAGTAATCCTTTTCCAAAGGAAAAATACTTTATAGATAGGCATTCTTTATTTCTTATTGAAGAATTTAATAAGAAAACTGAGAAGAAAAAGAAGAGAGCATATAGTACAATTATTCAAATTAAATTAGATAATATGTTCTCATTTGAAGAAAATATATCTTTAGTTACATTCTTAATTGAATATATGCATAGCAAAAAGCATTTATACAATAATTGTAAGATTTTTAAATCCTTGGGTGGAGAAGATTATATTGTTTATGTGGATGGAATATCCATTTATGATTCAAAATTTTTTAGTAAATATTTACAAAGTGAATATAAAAAGCACCCAATATCTGTTGAAGATTTAATACTTCTATCAGATAGACGACGAGAGCATATATTTTATGATGAAAAACAAGAAAGTAATTTTAAAATTATTTCTTTTGCAAAGATAAATAATAAACATAAGGATTCAAAAAACTTTTTTAACATAGGTGACGTGTCGCCTAGAATAGTTGACTATAACCTTCAAGAAGAGATGAAAATACCAACTAATAGATTTGATTATATTGTAAACTGGAAAAAATCAAATAAAGTTGTACAACATGTTTTTGACTATTTAAAGAAGCATTATTATGAAGATGATACAGAGAAGGTAGAAAGTTTTTTTTCCGATTTCAATATTGAAATAATGCATACATATCATACAAATAATGACATTAATGTAGGAGACATAATTGATGATATTGACAAATTGTCAAAAAAGTTCAATATTCCCTTTAAAGAATGTTTGGAAGTTTTAAAAAAAGAAAAGTATAATAGGTTTGATAGAAATAAGTTTTCTAAAAATGGAAATAATGGTAAAGTTGAATAATTACTACCTCCCCCTAAAACTCTCCAACTCCTCCAAAACTTTCTCCTCCCCTTGCTCAATCAAATATTCAAGGGTAGAGGTCAAGGTATTTTTACCAAACATCTTTTGATACCTTAACATCTTTTTATGTTGTTTTTCAGTCATAGAGAGAAGCACTTTTTTAGTCTTTTTTTCTTCCTGCTCTTTTACAGGTCTACCATTCTTCTTTTCAAACTTATCAAATCTATCATTTTCAGCCATAATTATTTGCCTTTTATTGGGAATTTCATATAGTATATAGCATTAAC
>DQSS01000281.1 GCA_015663165.1 Arcobacter sp.
AATCATGATTGAGTTAAATCGGGAACCAGTTGAATTATTCTAACTGGCACTACAAGTGTCCTTTAGGATACACCCACGTTGACTATATAATAAGTAGACAAAGCTTAAAAGCAATACAGATAAACGGTCAATTTAGAAGCTTTGGTAGTACACCCCCCCACTTTTACATGATTGTATGAGGGGTAGGATTATTCTTAATGCTTGTAACTTATGCTTTTGCGTCGCAGACACATAACGCCTTGCTAAAGGGCTTGCCGATTTAAACCTGCAAACCGTAAAGAAAAAGAATAACCCACCGAAGCTACAAAACGCAAATGAGAAAGCCTGAGTAGGCAAGTCCGTTTTTGAGCAACTTGTTAGTTTATTTTAATATTATCAGTACTTTAACTAATGATAATACTATGCTTTAACTCTATTTTTAACTAGCCTATTGCTTCAATATGCCTACAATTTGGGTAAGAGCTACAACCCCAAAATTTATTACCTATGTTCTTTCCTTTTTTAGCTTCTTTGACGACCAAAGAAGAAGAGCATTTAGGACACGTTTTATCAGTATTATTTTCTACTACCTTATTTTCAGGTTCTACTTCTGATGGAGATAAATACTGTTTGAGTTGCTCTTGAATTTCATTAATGTTGTAACTAGATTTAGCCTTAATTTGTAACAGAGGAATATTGGCTGATTTACAAGCACCAACTAAAAAAGCATCTCTTTTTTGTGCTTTTTTAGTATTGTGAGAACTGTCGTTTAATTCTATTGCACAGATAACTGAAATATCTTTTGGGTCGCAAAGCAAATAGTCAAAATGCTTTGCAGAGATTTTATTAAAAGCCGTTTGTCTTTCGCTTGGTGTCATTCCTTTTTTTGTTGTTATTACATCAGCTACTCTAACCTTGCCAAATATTTGAGCTTTATCACCAACTGCTTGATTTAAAACTCCGAGAAAAGAACGCTCTGCGGGAGTAAATAAAACACCACGCTTAATATATGGGAAGTTAGATATTTCATCACTATCTTTAGTAGATGATTTTTTAACGATAACAAGGACTAAAAATGCTAATGCTAGAAGTACTGCAACAATTAAAATTCCACTCATGACTTTGACCTATTTTTATTTTTCTTATAATTTTAGTGATTCTTTACAAATTAAGCGAATTTATCAGACGGATGAGCCATTTATAAGTACACCCCCCACCTTTTTGCCACTTTTGTATGAGGTAAAGTTTGATTTGATTGCTTGTACTTTATGCTTTTGCGTCGCAGACAACTAACGCCTTAATCACGCGAAAACAGCTCAAGCCGACGCTTGTGCTAAAGTCGAGCAGAGCGAGTGTAGCACAAGTGGCGGATTGAGTTGGTTTTCGCTGTGAATTAACTTGTTAGAGGAGCTATTATGAAGCCACTGATTTCTTTTTGAGGGAGTAGCCCAAATCTTTTATAACTTCAAGCACTAAACTTCTTACATTTGGATAATACGAATCATACTTATCTGACAAGGTAAAATTCTCTATGGAGTCATCTGTAGCATTAGATAATTTAGGCGTTGGAGGAAGAACACACTTGAATACTTTACATTCTTTCATATTTGCAAACTGAGACAACTCATCTATATGCAACTTATATTGCTTAGATCTCTTATCTGCCTTGTTTAAAACAAACCCTAATAATTCATATTTATTTCTCTCTCCTCCCCATTCTTTAATATTATCTAGTATTTGCAATGTTAAAGGTATAGCATTTATATTTATTCTATTAAGTTCTGTCGGAATTATGAAATAGTCTGTTAAGAAAGCCCCTATTAATGAAAAACCATTTCGTTTAGATATATTTCCAGGAAGATCTATAAATATAAAGTCATAATCATCTGATAATTGTTCTTTAAGCCAGTTTGAAAGCTTTAACGATTTATTTAGTGTTGAGTTTTCTTCAAATTCATTAATAAATTCTGGGGAAGATATTATTACATCAAGCTTTCCAAGTTTAGTTTTTCGTGTTTTAAAGTCTTCTTTTTCATCCCTACTAAAAACATAGTCATTTATTTCTATATCTTTTCCCTTATTTTTTTCACATATAGCATGGGGCAAGGTTAAGTTACTATTTTTAATGTCAGAAACAGCAGCTATACCTAGTATGGCATTAGATGATGATCCTTGAGGGTCAAAGTCAATAACAAGTACTTTTGACCTTTTCTTGTTTATTGTAATTGATGCTAAAAAATCAGAAAAGAATAATGAAAGAGTAGTTTTACCTACTCCTCCTTTGTTGTTATATAATGAAATAAATTTAGGCATAATATTTTTTCTACCTTAGTTGTTCCGCAAGCATTGATATTATGTCATTTGACTCTTTTATTTTGTCTTCTACCTGTCTCTTTTTGTCAAAAATAACGAGTGTATTTTCAAGACTTTTAGTGTACTTCATTTGTATTTTCAACAACTCTATTGATTTTTCTAATGGCTCTATAGCCTCTTCTGCTTTTCCTCTATTTTCCAATATATTATCTTTTACTCTTTCAGCATTCTGAATTATTGCCTTGCACGTTTCTTTTTTAATACTCTTATTGTTGCTCTCTATCTCTTTATTAGAAGCATCTCTTGGCTTTTCATGAAAAAATTCATTATGACCGATCTCAGACACTACAACTGAAGATATATGCCCTTGCAGCTTTTCTTTTTCTCCTCTCAACTTTGTCGTTTCTACTCTAATATCTCTAAGTTCTCTTTTGTATGAAAGAATTTCCTCATCTAGCTCTTTATACAAGAAAATAGAATGCTCTAAAATCTCAATTACAGACTTTTCTTTATTTACAACTTGATGGGCTTCTTTTCTCTCAGGCTGGCTATCAATTAGCAATTCTACAGGTAAATTCATTATTGTTATCCTTATCATTTATTTTTATAGTTGTTTGATACTCATCATAGATAGAGATAACAAAAGTTTCAAATAGCACCAGACAAAAGGAATATGACTGGATTTTAGACCGTGTGAACCTCTAACGCCTTGCTCAGCGGCAGTTTAAAGTGGCACGTTTTTGCGCATGCAAAAAAAGTGACGCTTTA
>DQSS01000355.1 GCA_015663165.1 Arcobacter sp.
GCAGCTCCCGCTGCTGTGAGCATGATAGAGAAAGGTTTCATCGCAGTTTTGTTAAATCCTGCTCTTTTACCTATAAGAATAGCCAAGATAAGACCTGCTAAACCACCATTCATATGTACAACAGTACCACCAGCAAAGTCTAATGCACCTGCATCAAAAAGGTAAGCACCATCGCCACCCCATACCATATGCGTAATAGGAGCATATACTACAAGTCCCCATAGAACAACGATAACCATCCAAGTAGAAAACTTCATACGTCCGATAACAGAACCAGAAGCAATGGCAATAGTAATCGCAGCAAATGTACCTTGGAATGCTACAAATACAAATGTAGGATACGTTCCACTTAGGTCAGTCCATTTGATACCATCAAGTAATACATGGTTAAATCCACCAAATACATTTTGAAGAGCAGCACTTTCGTTTGTACCAAAGGCTATAGAATAACCAGCAACAATCCATACTAAGAATGCAACTACAAATGCACCCATAACCATAGCGTAGGTATTAAGTACGTTTTTGCTTCTTGTCATACCACCATAAAATAGTGCCAAACCTGCTGGTGTCATAAGTAATACCAGTGCTGTAGACATCATCATCCATGCCGTGTCCCCCGAGTCTAGTTTGTCTTCTGCAAAAGCGAAAACAGGCAAGAACAACGCCATTAGAGCTGAAAGTTTTAATTTCATGCTAATTCCTTATTAATTTAATTTACATATAAATAGTAACATATAAAAAATTAAATTTATTTTATAAGTGATTAATTTTTAATCATTCGAAAAGAATAGAAATAAAGTGAATTAAAACTAATGAAGAAGTGGAATTTCAAGTTTTATTGAATATTCTGTAGTGATACATTTTATCTGACTCTCTGAAGCATAGGCACGTATCTCTTCATCTGCATCTATATACCGACCATTTGCATCTACCGAGAGTTGGACAATGGCTTCTTTTCTTCCATTTATAATGAGATGTTGACCTATAAGTAGTTTTAATGAGATATCTATGGAATCTGAAGACCTAAATGCATCAAGGGTTTTTCTAAGAAGTTTTGAGAAATTATTCTGGTCTATTTTAAATTCAGGTAAATCTTGATCAACAAGTAATCGTAATTTATTTGTATTTTTTGTTTTAAAGAGTGCAATATTTGCTTCCAGTAAAATATTGATATCAGTGGTCATCATTTTATCTGTTTCAAGTTTATGTTTAGGTTTAGCTTGTGGGGTATTGTATAATCGTAATGAAATTTGTTCTTCATTTTCATAGCCAACGGAGATAGCATAAAATAAAAATGAATCATAAGAGAGGGTAAGTGCTGTTCTTTTATATCCAAAACTTTGGGGTGCATAGGCTACAGTAATATCATAAAGTTCTTGCTTTGAAACATAGCCAAAAAGTATTTCTGCAGCATTGTTAAGATAGAGAATTTTTCCTTCATTTGAAAAAAGTATAAAGGGACTTGTATCCCATTCTATAAAAGATTCAAAATTTATCTCCATCTAGTCAACCTAATCAATATGATGTTCGTGGATTTTTTTTCTTAAGGTATTTCTATTAATACCTAATGCATTAGAAAGTTTAAATTGAGAACCATACTTTTTCAATCCAGCTTCTATAAGTGGTTTCTCAAATATTTTTATATGTTTTCTATAGTTGTTATTACCTTCATAGTGCTCATAAAAGTGATTATACAGCATATCCGATATATCATCAATAGTCATATTCTGTTTGCTAAGGTGATAATAAATAGACTGTTTCAAACTTCTATTATTTTGCGTAAGATTTAAAGGTATTTTTTCTATATTAATAATATTTTTTTCCAATAGAAGTGTAGACTGTGCCTCTTGTATAAATTTTTTAGCTAAAAAATTTATATCTTCTGGACGTTCTTGTAAAGAAGGCATAGTATAAATGAAAGCAAAAAGTTCGTCAATGACAGAAGAATTTCCAACATAGTTTGCAGTTGCAATGATACGTTTATTAGAAAAATCAAGTTGACGTTGATTCATCAGCTTTTCAAAGTCTGAAATGATTAACTCATCATAATGTTCAAGTGCAAGTTCTACTTCTTTTTGGTCTTCTCCAGATACTAATGTAGCATTAGGAAACAAATAAGAAGCCAATGTTTTTTTACCAGTATTGGGTTCCCCTATAAGAATAGAAGAGACAAAAAGTGTTTTTGTAAGGTTGAAACTTTTAATGATATGTTGTATTTTATCACTAGTGGTGAAAAATGTTTCCATCATTACTCTTTATTTTAACTTTTTTGATTAATTATTAATCATAGCATAATTTTACAAAAGACTTGCTAGAATATAAAAATACAAATTTAAATAAAGGGACTACATCAAATCGTCATTTAAAAAATTTTACAAGCTTTTTTCTTATTTAGAATTAGAGCAAGGTGTCGAGTACTTTTCTATTTTGGGTGGGATAGGAAAAGATGTAGAAGTAGATTATTTTGATAATATTGATTCTATGGTTTTATCTAATTTTGTTGAAAATTTCAATAAATTTCAAGCACTCATCTCTCCTACTTACTTGTTAGAATCACCGTATAAAGATCTTCTAGTAGCAGTGGCTCATGGAGATGGTAAAGTCTACTCAGTACTACGTAAAGCAAGACTTTCTGAGAGTGTAGGAAAAAATCTTGTTGATGAATTAGTCTCCTTAGGTATTTTAACTATAGAATACACGCGGGAATCACCATTGAGAATGCACCCTAAAAATAAATTGCCTAAAGAACAACGTCATTATAGGATACAAGATAAACTTCGTTTTGTTCAGCCTTTTATGCGTTTTTGGTTTGGATTTGTGATGCACTATAAAGATGAATTGGCTTTAGGTATGGGTGAAAATTTTCTAGATAACTTTAGACAACATTATGAACGATTACGTTCTTTAGTTTATGAACAATTATGCAATGATTTACTTTTAGAATATTATGACAACAAAGAGCCCATACTTTCTTCAGGTTCTTACTGGAATGTCTATAGTGAGTTCGATATCTTAGCGATAACAAAAAGTAAAAAAATTATACTAGGAGAGTGTAAATATAAAGACCGCACTGTTTGTAAAAATGAACTCACAAAGCTCAAACAGAAGGCAGCAGAGTCAGGCATAAAAGTAGATGTATATACTCTATTTTCAAAGTCTGGGTTTTCTAAAGAGTTACTAGGTATGAAGAGCGAAAGTTTATTACTTTTCGATTTGAATGATTTAAAAGTACTGTTGTAGGGTGTTGTGCCCTCACAACACCAAAACTTACAATATGACAACACCCTTACACTTAATGAGAAGATTTAACCTTTTCATCCACTAAAACCTCTTCTTCATACACCTTCACACCTTCCAAATACCCAGCTATCTCCACCTCTTCATACACTATACCCTCCGGTACTGCTTCTGAGTGGAGTTGTACGGCACATTGTTTGTAGTTTGGTTCAAAAGACTTAGGGTCAAATTCTGGGATGGTAATGTTGTTGATGAGTTGCTCGTTATAGTGAAAAGGTACAAA
>DQSS01000390.1 GCA_015663165.1 Arcobacter sp.
ATATTTTTTAAAATAAACATACATTTTTAGTGTTCGTTTATTTTTTTGTATAGGAGTTTTTTGTGTTACAATGTTCGTTCAATAAATAGTTAAGTTCCAATATTTAAACTAAAATTGTGTTAAAATAAAAAAATTATGAGGAAAATATATGAAGCAACATGAAAATGCAATTCAATTAATAGAATCATTGGATTTAAATGAAGAAAAACTAAATGAAGCAACAACTAGAAGTAGAATAATTGATACTGTTTTATACGACATCCTATCTATACCTAAAAATGCAATCATTGCGGAAGAACACATTAACAAAGTTGGTTATACTGACTATACGTTATCGGATCAAAATAATAAAACAATTTTAATTATAGAAGCAAAAAAAGAAGATTTGGCTTTTACTCTTCCTACGAATATAAATATAACAAATAAAAATAGTGCTCTAATAAAAATAAAAACACTATTAACCGACAAGAATATTAAAGACACCATTACACAGGTTCGGCAATATTGTCTCATGAAAGGTGTGGAACACGGGGCAATAACTAATGGTAATGTATGGATTTTCTTCAGTGTATTTTCTCAAAATTTTGAAAACTTAAATGCATTTGTAATATATGATTTAAAGTTCTTCTCAGATAACTTCACAGAATCTTACAATTTATTGAACTATAATAGTTTAACAAAAGAGAGAAGTTTATATAAAAAGCTTCATAAGAAAAAAACACAATCAAAGCAAACTTATTCAATTAAAGAAAATATTTCATCTTTTAATGTAGCTGTAGATTTTAATGAATTTGCACAATACCTTGAAAAACCAATAAGATACTATTTTAGTGATCTTAAGGTTGATGATATGGATTTCTTAGAAAATTGCTATATTGAAGAACATGTAGAAAATACTAAGAGTACCTTATCTTCATTATTAGTGGATAATGCTACACCTTATTTAGAAAATAGTGGAGTTATAAATTACACAAGAGAAAAATTATCTAAAAAATTATCTAAAAAAGTTGCTAATTTTATTGATTTTAGCGATAGTAAACATATTGTAGTAATCTATGGGGATAGAGGATGTGGTAAATCAACTTTTATAAAAAAGCTATTGCATTCTGACATACCACAGAACATACAAGATAAACTGAGTGTTATTCATTTAGATTTACTAGATTATGCACCTACGGAAGATGGTTTGAAAGAGTTAAAAGAAAGAATATGGAGTAATGTTTTAGATGCAATTGATATTAAAAATCTTAGAAAAAATTATTCTGATATACAAAATATTTTATTTAAAGATGAATTTATTCAATATAGAGAACAAATAAGTTCTTTATACTCTGAAAAATCAGAAAGTTTTTCTTTAAGAATAGAAGCAAAAATTGAAGAAAAATTAAAGGATTATAGAGAACTTGCGATAAGGCTAGTAAAATATCTAAGAGACATAGAAAGAAAAGAGGTTATTTTAGTTTTAGATAATACAGATCAGTTTTCATCTAAAATACAAGACTATTCTTTTCAAATCCTATCAGAAATTTTTAGTGCTATAAAATCTTTATCAATTATTACTATACGAGAAGAAAGATTTTTTCGCTCTAAAAAGATTGGGGTGTTAGATGCATATGAGACTGTCCAATATCATATTACTTCTCCCAAAGCTGATAAAGTATTTATACAACGTTTAAATTATCTAATGAATTTAATGGAAGATGAAAGTTTTTTCAATAAGCTAACTGAAAACAGAAACTTTAATACAAATGTTACAAATGAAAATTTTGTAAAATATTTAAATGTCTTTAAACATGACTTTCAAAAAAAATCAAACTTATATAGTTTTTTAGTTTCATGTGCTCAAAAAGATATGAGAAAAGCATTGGATTTATTTCGTTCTTTAGTTACATCTGGCTATATGAATATAAATGAAATGCTTTCCACTGATGGAAATATATATAATCTACAAATACATCAGGTTTTAAAACCATTAATGACTCCACAAAAGTATTTTTATCAAGAGAAATCGAGCTTAATTCCAAATATATTTCAATTAAGAATTTTAGGAAATGGTTCTCATTTTACATCAATTAGAATATTAAAATATTTACATAACTATATTAATAATTACACATCATTATCGGTAATGAAATCAGAATTTTTTGCAGTATTTAATATGGAAGAAGATTTTATAGAAAACATTACATTGTTAATAGAATATAAATTAATAGAAGCAGATATTAAAGTAGATGAATATATTCCAGAAATAGAGAATATTACTATTACACCGTATGGCGAATATTTTATTAGTTTATTAATACACTTTTTTTCATATTTAGATTTAATCTGTTCAGATTGCGAAGTATATGATGAACAAACTGCTAATAGTATTACTAAATCTGCAGAAGAAGAATTTAAGTTATTTTCAAAGCAAAAAAAAGGATTTAGACTAATTCATAGAATATCCAAAACTAATGCTTTTCTGAAATATTTAGTTATGCAAGAAAAAGAAGAAAAAGAAGCATATAATTTAGAAGAAAAATATTTAGTTGTTAATGATATTATTTTAAAATATCAAGAAGATATTGAAAAAGTAAGACACAGTGCATCAAGACAATCATTTATGGGAGATGATGAATTAAGTAGTTTAGATAATTTTTTTGATAAAGTTTAATATTTATACTTGAGATTTAGGTGTCAGGTGATAACGATAACCTAAGCAACTCTACGCTATACTCCAACCAAGGAGTAACCATGCCAAGACGACCACGTATAGAAATAGCAGGGTAC
>DQSS01000109.1 GCA_015663165.1 Arcobacter sp.
TGTTTATTTGAAGCATCAATTTCTATAGTTTTTGACGATGAGTATTTTAAAAAGTTGTTCTCGCCACATCCTATAACTGCTGGTATTCCCATCTCTGCACATCTTATCGCCATATGAGAGTTTGCTCCACCATAGCAAGTGATAAGCCCTCCAATATTTTTTGAAAATAGATAGTCATATCCAGGGTCTGCTGATGCTATACATATTATTTTATTTTTCAAATCGTTTGAAGAGATATCTTCTTCTTTTATGATAATTGATTTAATTCTTTTTAATGTTATAAAATTAGCTTCATTATCCTCCAAAAAGAAATTGTATATATCTGCTTCATTTACTATAACACTTGGAAGTTTTATAGCTTTTGTATACTGATAAAACTCTTTATTTTTTTCTATATCAGATTTTAGTATATCTTTTACATCTCTATGATCTAATGTAGCATAAAGATTTATTATCTCCTGTATATCTAAAAAGGCTAACTCATTTTTATCAAAATCAAATCTTTTTCCAAACTCTTCAATATACTTTAGTATTTGACTTAAATGCTTAGTAAATACAAATTTAACAGACTCTCTACCTTCTATTGACTCTTTGATAAATATCATTAAATCATCAAAATTCGTTTTTAATCCATTTTTTAATATAAGTTTTTCTATATTTTCTTTTTGTTCTTGTGAAAACTCAAATATATTGATATTTTCATCAACTGTAGTACTTACATTTGTAAAATAAGTATCATAAGCCTCATCATATCTTGATGATAATATGTCATAAGTTCCAGGTCGTAAATGTCCATAAGTATCTAAAAAGTCACTTTTAGGTAAGTTATTTATATCTGTTGATAATTGTTTTGATACAGTATTTAATGAGTTTAAAAAAGTATCATAATCCTTGCTTGTGATGATTTTTTCATCTACTAGTGACTTTAATATTTGAACTGCTATAAAACCAGCTCGTGCAACACCAGCAAAAGGTAAAGTTCCATATCTTTTTACATCTTTGATAAGCCAGTATATTTTATCTATCAAAGATAAGTCTGAATTTACTACATCATCAAATTTATCTTTTAATAATGCAACTTTTACTAAGTCTTTTTTATAAAGACCATCTTTTATATCTATGATATTATTCGTTAAATTTAATAGCGATAGCTTCATATTATCTAATTCAGTATCATCAAAGCCAAATTCTTTTAATTTTAAAAGTCTATTCTCTAATCCAAAATAATAACAAGAATATATGATTTCAAATTCTACTTTATCATGATGATTTATATTTTTCGACAATTCGTCCAAATAATGATTTACTAATTTTGTAGCTATTTTATCATCAAAAGTTTTTGGCATAAAAGAATTAAATGATATTCTTACATCTATAAATGGCACCCCTAAAAACGATACTAAAAGAGGGTGTGACCTAAGATTTCTATATCCATAATTATCTCTTTGGTATGCCCAAGTTTCATCGGTGATTAGTTCTTTGTACAGTGATAAAGCAAGTCTTTTTGGTCTTATACCTATTATTTCAGCAGGATTCCAATCTGGCATAACTCCAAAGATAGTCCTATCTCCCAATAAATTAGGGTGTGGAGCATTTAACTTTTCTATTTTTCTTTCCAGTTTATTTAAACTTTTTGATAAATCTATACTAGATAAATCTTCTTTATTTTGAATAACTATTGCTCGTACTTGTAATATATACAATTCATCACCACTAAAGGCAAATTCTATATCTAAGAATTTATTATTAAATATCTCTTCACATTCTTTTGTCGCTTTAATTAATTCTTTCAATTTCTTATTTTCTACCATTTTATTTTCTTTTAAAGAGATAAAAGTTTTAAGATTATTACTTTCACCACTTGTAACACTACATGTACTTCCACTTTCATCATAATTTACTATATAATATGAGCTTAGTGTATCCATATCAGCAGTAAATATAACACCTGACATATTTACATTAGTTAGCATTGGCTGTATAAACACTTCATCTTTACTATTTAGTCCATCACCATAAGACAATATAACTTGATTTATTGCATTGTCTATATCTTCAATTAAATTTATATTTACATCTAAAACACTATCAAAACCGCCAGCATTAGATGTTTGAAGATTATCTTCATTTGAAGAAGAAGATCTAATTATTAAATTTGTGTCAAATTTATCTTTTAATTGCTTTAGGATAACTTCTTTTTTTTCAAGATAATCAGTAGCAAAAAATCTAAACACATCAAGTACCTTCGAATATTTAACAATTGGTTGTAAATCTTCTAGTGTCTTTGCTTTAGATAATAATTTAAGTTTTTTCATTTAATTTTTCCTTCAAAAAAATCGCTAATTCTGAATTACCTAAAAGGCTATAATGTCCACCCCAATAGTCATCAATATAATATTCAGAAACTTTCTCTACATCTTGAGATAAAAAATCCATAAAATCCAAGGCTAAAAGTTCACTCTTAATACTTTTTATAAAGGCATCATAATAAAGAATATTTGTTCGTTTATAATATCGTACATCTTCAATAGTGGGTAACATTAAGAAAACTGGTCTAAAACCATTCTCTTTTGCAAAAATCGCATACTCCTCAATAAGTAATTTTAATAATTTTTGATTTTTGACAAATAATAATTCTCTATATTTTATATCAGATAAGAAGTATTGTGTAGAGAACCATAATGCTACCTTTGGAAACTTCAACTTTTTAAATAAAACCATTAATTTTACATTAATACTTTTAAGTAAAGGCGTAGGATTCTTGATAAATGAAAAAATAAATGGAAAACTGTATATATGTTCATTAAAATAAGAGATATGTTCATCATACTTATTAAAAAAGTCTTGATACTGTTCTATATCTCTTAAATCTTCTTTACATTTGAGTATATTAGGAATAAATTCCAATTTATTATTTTGAACAATATATCTTGGCTTAACAGCCAATACATTTTCAAATTCACTAAAATGTTTCCATACACTTGTAATTCTTGTTATTGTATAAGGAGTAATTGCCATAATTACTATTTTAGTTGGATTAGATAGATACTCTTTTTTTAATCTTAATAAGGATTGGTCTAATCCATAATTTCCTACACCAAAATTTGATACATTGGTATCTAATTGTTCCGATAAAAAGTATTGCCAAGTTTCAGTATCCATCACTTCTCGACCTAAACAATAACTATCCCCATAAGTAGAAATAGTAGAATCTTCTAAATCTATCTTACCAATACTTCTTGCTCCTATCTTATTATACGTGTAAATTATCTCTTTCGCTTGTGATAGCTCTTTCTTTATTGTATTTTTCTTATTTACCCAACCCAATTCAAAATCAAAAGAGTTAAATTTTTTTATTAATTCATTAGATATACTAGGAAACTTATCTTTTTTTGAAAGAATTAGATTTGATTTTTTATAAATAAGATAGAGTAACAACTCTATAAAAAAAACCACCAAAAGAATTATCATTTAATTTAACCCAACTTTTTCAATAATATTTACTGCTTTATCATGAATGGATACTTCCAATGTACTATTGTCTATCTTCATAAATGGATTTTTAGGTTCATCATAAGGTAAATCAATCCCCATCACATTTTTATTTTCACCTTTTAAAGCTTTTGTATACAAACCTTTAGAATCTCTCTTAATCAATTCCTCCATAGGTACATCTATAAAAATCTCATAATACTCTTCTATATTTTCTCTATTTAAATTATGTATCTCTTTAAACAAAGACATTGTTGCACACACAACATGAATATTTTGACCCGTTAAAAATTCACATATTTTTGATATTCTTACAGCATTTTTTTTCCTATCCTCAATATCATGTCCCAAGTCATTACCCAGAATTTCCCTTATAACATCTCCATCTATAAAAACTATATTTGAATGTAAGTTCTTTAAAAGCGTATAAACTTCTGTCGCAATTGTCGTCTTTCCAGCACCTGATAAACCTGTAATCCAGAGTAGTTTTCCATTTTCCATACTATATTTCCTTATAGTTTTTTAAGTTTTCTAACAATGTCAAATAATGATTATGGGCAATTAAAGTCATTTTTTCACAATTAATATCTTCATTCAATATCTCTATTTCATTATCCACTAAATGATAACTTATAGTGAAATCATACGCATCTCTTTTCCCAACAGATACATATTTCCATGGAACTTTAAAAAATAGCACATTTGTATTATCTCGGATAGCTATCTCATACTCTTTACTTGGATAGAGCGATTCTGTAATAGCATACCCTTTATTATCGTATTTAAAAGTATGTTCTATGTTCAAATCATTACACATAATACTGGGTAGTTCTCTAATTTCTTTAATAGAGTCATCAATTTGATTTTCTCTATTGTTTTTGTATAAAAATATAACCTTTTCTCTCTCTTTCCCTAAAAGCTCTGCCGTTTGTGTCATAAAATTAACCCCATGATCAGAATGGAGTACAACAACAGCCCCTTTATCATAAGCCTCTATTTCAGTATAGAGTCTTTGAATTTTTTTATCAAAATGAGTTATACTATTCTTATACATATTAATGCGTTCTTCATCATACAAAATAGAAGTATCTTTTGAATTTCCTTTTAACGATTTAAATTGAAAATCTTCAAGATATGCTGAAGCTTGTGATGAAATTGCTTGTAGGGTATGGGCTTCATGAATATCAAAAAAACTTAAAAA
>DQSS01000291.1 GCA_015663165.1 Arcobacter sp.
AAGAATCTGCTGATTCTATGCCCCCAGCTACAATACCTGCATAAGTTGCTAGTGACCTTTTATGAAATTCAGGTAAGCGAGCTAAGGATAATTTATAAGTATAGTTAAGATTTTGGGGAGGAACAACAATAAAAAAACCATGAATAACTAAAGAAGAAAAAGGTACTATGACTACACATGTTATGGAATCTTTTACTAATGCTTTAAGTAAATTATTTACTTTTAGTGCTTCTCGGAAATCAGATAACTTTAAAACACTAATGCCTTCTACATCTATACACTTCTTATAAAAATCATCATCCTCCCAGCTGCAGTGTGTTTGTATTTGTGATAAATAATTATTTTCTGAAAAATATTTATGTGTAAAGTGGATATTATTTCCTGTATAAGCCATCATCCCTAAATGACGGACACCTTCAAGAGATAAAGCATTTTTAATACTATCTAGTGTTTTTTCATTAGACGATATATTTGAAATTGCTGATTTCGATACACTTTGTAGATGATTCATTCTTTGCGCATCAACAACATCATCTATTAAAGTACCTAATTTATCTAGTACGGAGGTTAATACGATCTTGTGCGAACTCAGAAAAGGAAAAGAAACCTCATTATTACTTCTATTAACTAGCCTAAATAAATATCTTGTTTTCGTCCCAAAAGGGTAATACAATATAGTTTTAATTTCAGTAAGCAAGTTTTGATGATACTCAAGAGATTTAAGCTCAATATCCTTATCATATTCTTTCATAAATTCATCAAAATCTACTATATTCCTATGCTTTTTATATTTCCATGCTTTGCCTGTTAAAAATTGACCTGATTGATATTCTTCTTCAATATTATCACGATGGTTTGCAAAAGTATTCCATTCATGTATTTTAATTAATTTATCTGAATACCAATTATATTCAAATAAGGCGACCACTTCAGTATCAAAAGCTTGTCCAACTAATTGCGTTGCCATTTCAAGAATATCATAAACACTATTTTGTTCAAATCTTTTACTAGTTAATGTATCTTTGATTTCATCAAATAAAGAATGTGCTAAATTACTATTTGCCATTTGCCAATATGTAGAAAACATTTTACCTAACATCCAAAACATATCAACTTGCTCTTCATCTAGACTAACACTGCCTCCCCAAGAACAAGATAATGCTCCAATCAATAATTCATCAACAAAAATTGGTACATGAATTCTCAATTTATCCGTAATGCATAAACAGTCTGTATGCTTCTTTAGTTTATCTGTTTGATAACAGTCTTCTGCCTCCTGTATATGTGGTCTTTTCTTTAAATGACCTCGAGAAAGCGAAGTCTCCCTAAACTGTACGCTGCTACCAATATACTTTTTTTGATCATTCTCACAACATATGGCCGCTAAATATAATTGATAGTCATCACTTGCGATATTTGGGACGGCATCATAATATGCGCATGTATAAAAACCTTTATCCTTTAATGTTGGCAAAAAAAGTTCTGGTTCAAACCTACCTTTTTTTGCGGAAACTTCAAGCAAATCTTCGATTTCTAAAATTGTTTGTATAGTTATTCTCTCCATTTTAAAGCTCCTTACTCCATCCCAAATTTAGCTCGTCTTGCATCATGCAATCCAACCCATTGACTATTTTCTACCAAAGCTTTTTTACCCAAATCAAAAACAACACGCTCTAGTAGTTCTTTATCCTCAGTGACCGTATGACTATTTTTATCTTCAAGATCTATACCCAATAGTTCTGCTGCCTTTTCAAAACTAGGTAAAATCTCTTCAAAGTTATTTTTATCCTCTTTGTATCCTTGTATATACAGATACTTTTTTGTATACCCTGCAAAAAGTAAAGCAATACCTGAAACTAAAATAAGAAAGTGCCAATTATATGGAAAGTGTTCATGGGGAATTATATGTCTCCACTCTAAAAGATACAAAGCAAATGCTATCATAGCAACTATTACTCCTGTATAGAATAAATGTTTCTCAGCCTGTTCTCTTGGAACAAGTTCTGCTTCTCTCGCATTAATGCCTTTTTCAAAGTAATTAATCTGTCCTCTAACCCATGCAGCTACAGATTCATAATGTCCATTATCTATATAATGAATATTTTTCAAGCCCATACGCATCCATGTAAGCTTAGGTGGTTGTCCTCTTAGAAAATATGCTGATACACTTTTATGAAGTCCTGTTACGTTCCATGCACTCTGTACACGTATAGCTTCTGAAAAACCTCGCGAATAAATAAAATCATCTTGAAGTTTTCCTTTTTTTAATTTCCACCTATAAATACCAAAAGCTAGAACCAAAAATACAACATAAAATACTATAAGATTAGATGACCAAGATTTTAATTCCTCTGCACCAGAAAATACATGCATAATCTCTAAAAAAATAATTGCTCCTACTATAAGTTTCAACAATATAGACATGAGCTGTTTGTATTGATTTTGATTAGTATTTGCTTTATTACCGAAGAACTTCTTATACTGTTCTAAGGGTGCTAGCGTACTAGATATATATATATTTCGTAAAGCATCATTGTAGTTTAATATATCTGCATTAAATAGATCAAATTTACTCAAGTTTTCTTCAAAACTTTTTTGATTTAATCTCCCTAGATATTCTGTAGACGGTGTTGAAGAATTTTTAAGTTTACTAACATCTTTTTTTCTACTAGTTGGGATAACTACGATAGCATTGCCATCTTTAGAATCAAACATGTTTTCCCCAGGTTCATCTCTCTTATGTCGTACTACCGCTGCTGTACCACCATTATTTTTAGCTTCTTCAACACCATCCCATAAGGCTATAAGTATGTTAGACTTATCTGCTATGTATTCTCCTAGTTTTTGATAGCAATGCGTAAATTTTTCATGTTCATCTTGTTGGCAATCTAAAGTTTTAACATTATCACCTGCATATATCAAGAGTTCTTCAAATAACTCTTTATCATCGATGGATTTAGAAATGTAGTCTTCTTTATTATAAGGCAAGGCTACATGAAGAGAGATGTCTAGTTCTTGTGCAACTTTAGCTACAAGCATATCAGCACCATCTGCAAGAGCAGATATGACTATAATATCAGTATTGGGGTAGTTGGTATGGTAATCATTAAATAATGAAGCAATAGTAGTTTTAAGTTTTGGAATATCATCTTCACATAAATCCATATGCCCTGTTATACCAAAAATAAGTGGTACTGTTTGCAAGCTACTCATATATCTCCCCGAAAACATAATAGTCTTAACAACCTAACTCAATATACATTACCCCATCATCCATCACAATAAAATATATCACACTATTCTAGTCTGTATAACTATGTGCAACTTTATAGAAAATATTCTATCATAAGTTTTATTAGCT
>DQSS01000125.1 GCA_015663165.1 Arcobacter sp.
CCCACAAATTATAAATGGGATTGTTATCAATGTAAAAGATATGATAAACCATTAGCACCAAGTAGTATGTGGATAGAATTTGCAAAAATTATTTATTACTCGTTTATTAAAGAATATCCCGTTCCTCAAAAATATTATCTTATAGGGACAAATGATATAGGGACATCATTAAAAAAATATTTCATAGATACAAAAAAATTAAAAGATGAATTAAAAAAGCAATGGAAAGCTAAATGTGAAAAAGAAATTACAAAGACTACAGCAGTAGTACTTGAAGGTAAGTTCTTAGCGTATTTTGATAAGTTTGATTTTTCAATCTTTGAAAAAATAAATCCTAAAATTATAGTTGAAGGACATAAAGCACATTCAAATCATTTACTTAGATTTGGAGGTGGGCTACCTTCTAGAATAGCAATAAAAATTCCATCAATAGAAACAGATGAAAAACTTAGGTACGTTGAACAGTTAGTTAAAGCTTATGATTCAGACTCGACAAGTGTAATTGAGAAAGTGGAACATATAGAAGGCAGTAAGTATGATAGACACTTTAAAGATTCTAGAAAAAGCTTTTATAAAGCAGAAGAGTTAAGAGCTTTGACTAGAGACAATTTAACCGAAGACATATTTGAAGAATTTAAAGAAGATGTTTATGATGGGATAATTAACAAATCAGAAGAAGATTTTGAAAATGGATACAAAAAAGTTAAAGAGGTTGAAAGTGAAGCCAGTAAAATAATTATTGACTCAAATCCATTGACGGAAGCTTGTAGACCAGCAGATAAAAAAGGTGCCTGCCATCATCTTGTAAATGATGAAAAAATAAGTTGGATAGAAGATGAATAGTCAAATCAAAGTATTTAATAATGAAGTGGAAATTGGTTTAAGAATTTTAATAATCTTACAGTCAATATATCCAAAAAGCTTTGATGTCGAAATGATAAATTATTATGATTACTTTATATTACATACTAAAGATATTGGTGGTAATAAAAGTTTACATGCTGATGTGCCGAATCGTTTTGGAGAACTAGTAGTAAAAAGAGATTTGATTAGAAGTAGTTTGACCTTGTTGATAACAAAAGGTTTAGTTGAAATTAAATATACTGATAATGGAATTGAATACATTGCTACTGAAAATACAGCACCATTTTTGGACACTTTAAGCGAAAAGTATATTGAATATTTGAATGATAATATTCAATGGGTATGTAATAGGTTTAAAGATTATACATATAAAGAAATAAAAATTTATGTAGAAGAAAATAAAGAAAAATGGGGTAGTGAACTCTCATATTGCACAGCAGGATTGACAGATGAATAAGTATGGATTTTTTATAAGAAAGTTACAGTTAGAGGGTAGTGGTAAAGAAACAGTAAGTGTTGAGTTTAAAAAAGGCTTAAATGTTATCTATGGACCATCAGATACTGGAAAAACATTTATTTATCAAGCTATTGACTATATGCTTGGAGCCAGTAAAATACCTAAAGATATCCCTGAATCTGAAGGTTATAGTTTATGTAAATTGCAAATAGAATCATTTAGTGGTGATAAGTATTTACTTGAACGAGCTTTAAAAGGTGGTGATTTTAGGCTATATGATAAAGCTGATAAGCTATTGGATACATTAAAATCTAAAAATGATAAGAAATCTAGTAATAGAACTATTTCAGATTTTTTATTAGAGTTATGTAATATAAATGACAAAGAAATCAGAAAAAATGCTGATGGAATAAAACAAAGATTATATTTTCAAGATATATTAAAATATTTTCTAGTTGATGAAGAAGTTATTATTACAGATAAATCACCAATTTCAGTTAAACCAGATAGAGGATTTAATGCATCAGCCTCTTTCGAAAAAAATGTATTTAAGTTTCTCTTAACTGGGCAAGATGATAGTACGATAGTTACATTATTAAAAAAAGACGATGTTGTAAATAAAACAGGTAGAGTTCAGCTATATGATGAACTTATTAAACAATTAAAAGTTGATTTAAAAGATATTGATTATAAAGAAATTGATGAACAGGTTGACAAATTAAATGAGAGAATAGATAATTTTAGAGATAGCTATTTGACATCGAGTCTAGAATTTAAAAAGTATGATGAAGAAAAGAAAGTGTTATTCAAAAAAATAGCTTTAGACGAAACTCGATTGATAAATATAAATGAAATATTAAAACGCAGTACTATACTAAAACAACAGTATGTAAGTGATGCAGAAAGGCTTAAAGCGACTATCGAAACGGGGCAAGGATTAAGCTTGATTACCACTGCCAATTGTCCTGTATGTACAGGAGAGGTAGAGGAAACTGTAAATGTAGAAAAGTTAATTAGTGCAACAACAATAGAAATCAAAAAAACAAGCCTACTACTAAATGAATTAGAAAACAGTCGAAAAATATATTTATCTGAAAAAAGTGAACTGGATAGTTTGATAACTCAAGATAAAAAGCATTATGAAGAAGTGATTACTAAAATTCAAGATGAGCTAAAGAATGTACTAGATGAAATTTCTAATAAAATAAAAAAATTCACTAGTAAAAAAGAAGAGCTATCAAAAATAAAGACTCTTAAAGAAAAGCTTGATAGCTATATAACTCAAAGGGATACAATTCAAAAAATAATTGATGATTACAAAGTATCTAAAAAAATTACTAATTATGATGAACTTACAGTAACTTTATTAGATCCTATAGTTACAGAAATTAAAAATATTTTAGTTGAGATGGAATTTGATAACATTAATGATAAAAATATTGGTTTTTCAGAAGAGTTGTTAGATTTTTCAATAGGGACAAAAAATAGAAAAGCATTTGGAAAAGGATATCGAGCTATTTTATATGCTGTGTTTATAATTTCGCTTTTAGAGTACCTGAGAACAAAATCTTATCAAATAGGTTTTGTTATGATTGATTCTCCTCTCAACCCATATAAAGCAGGGGATAAAGATGATGGAGTAGTCCCCAATAATCTTGGAGAACAATTTTATAGATATTTATATAAAAATATCAAAGATGAGCAGGTGATATTGATCGAGAATACCGCTATACCAGATGATTTAAAAGAAAATGTAAATTATAAGGTTTTTGATAAAGAGAATGGCTTCTTACCTAAAATAATAAGTGATTTTAAATGAACCAAGTTAGCTTAACTAACCTAAAAACCATCCAAGCCAACCGTGCATTAGTAAAACCAAGCAGTGTAGCTAAAATCATCCCAAATCAAAACATCCTCAACAACTCTTTGGTACAAGAATTTGAGATTTTATTTAAACAGC
>DQSS01000315.1 GCA_015663165.1 Arcobacter sp.
ATTCTCCCCATACCTAAAATACCAACCGTTTTACCATACAGTAATGTACCCATATATCTATTCCAACTAGAATGCTCTTTTAAGTTGTTGTTCGTATAGGTTACTTTTCTAGCTAAATCTAAAATCAGAGCTACACAAAGCTCTGCTACAGCCATTGTTGGTGCATCAGGAGTATAGGCTACTCTTACACCATATTTTTTACATAATTCAAAATCAATACCATCGAGACCAATTCCAACTCTAGAAATTAATTTTAAATTAGGTGCATTTTTAAAAACCTCTTCTGTTATCTTTTCAGTTCCTGCTACTAACACTTCGGCATCTTTGATATCTTGAGCTAATTCCTCGGAGGTGTTTTTTCTCCCATGCTCATTTACAGAGAGTTCTAATCCATTTGCTTGTATAAGCTTCATGGGGAAAGTAGAAGTAGAAGAAAAAGGATGCGTAGATACAAATAATTTCATAGTTATTTATTTACCTTTCGCATACCATTAATCGCTGCATCTCTCATGAAAAAATAGTCAATGCCATAAGCAAGAAATGTACATCCTTGCTCAATTCTTAAGTTTAATTTTTCTGGTTCTGTATCTACAACATGAAAACCAGCAGGAACGTTATGTCTTTTACAACTATCTAAGACTTTTTGTACTGCCTCTTTCACATCTTCTCTCTCGAAGTCCCCTGGGTAACCCATAGAACCTGAAAGGTCGTATGGACCTATGATAGTTCCATCTATACCTTCTGTGCTTATAATACTGTCTATATGATTTACAGCATCAATATGTTCTATCTGAGCAATGATTACAAGTTCATCGGTTACCCATTTTTTATACTCTTCAAACTTTGTTCCATACTTTTGAGCACGATAAAGACCAACACCACGTTTACCGAAAGGAGGGTACTTAGCAAAACTAACAGCTTGTTCTGCATCTTCTTTAGAGTTTACCATTGGAACTATGATTCCATCTGCACCCATGTCAAGAACTTTCTTGATTACTACTTCTTCATTTTTACTAACACGAACAAGTGCTTTCATATCATTCGCTTGAATTGTAGTAATTAGCATTTGAGCTGTTTCCATGTCAATAGCTGTATGTTCAATATCTACAACAAGCCATTCAAACCCAGCTAAAGCCATAACTTCAACACTCATTTGATTACCCATCATAATCCAGGAACCAAGTGTTAGTTCATTCTTTTTTAACTTTTGTTTTAAACTCATACTTTATCCTTATTTTTATATAACAACTCTGCAAGAATAAAATCTTCAGGTTCATCAATATCTACTGCTTCTAGTTTATTAATTTCAAATATTTGAGGTTTTAACCCAATACGTTTATTATCTGCATTTTTAAAAGACTCTTTAGAAAAAATATAAAAATTTGAATTCTCTTCATATAATGGTTCTAAATCTTGTGTTCTTAAAAGCTCCTTAGGATTATGATTAATGGGGTTCGCATCTTTATCATAAAATCGAGTTTGTACCTTAGTCACTCCAAACAAAGAATCATACTCTTTCAATCTTTCAAAATATTTCTCGATGGCAATGTCAATAGTTTCACTCTTTAACAATGGATTTGTACTATGTGTTTGCAAAAAGTGTTTAGCATCTAATTGTTGTAAATCATAATCAATGATGATATTCATTGATACATCACCTCCTTGTATCTCTATAGGTCGGTCTATAATAATCACGGATTTTCCAAAGTTCTCTCTCGCATCTTCAGCAATCATTTTACTATCTGTATTTATAACTATAGTCTCTATATATTTAGAAGCTAAAAGAGACTTTATTATTGCATGATACAATGGAAATCCATTAAAATCTTTCATATTTTTATTTACTACTCTTTCCGATGTAGCTTTCATTGGTAAAAGAGCCTTTATATTAAACATTTATTTCCTTCGTATATATTAAAAGAAGTGAAATCAGGTAATAAGTACAAAGTTTTGACTATCATCTCATGACCTCTCTTTTATCTATGTCTAAAATCTTACAAACTTTATCAAAGGTACTTTCTGCAAACTCATAAAATTCTTTTGCATCCTCTAGTGTTGGCTTACCATGTGGCATGAGACCCATATCTCCAGGATATCTTGAGTCTATATATAATTCATTTATTAATGCTAAGTGATCACAATCAATTTCAATAATATCTTCAATACTCTTATATAGTTTTTCTAAATTATGTGTCTTCATAAATGAAATTTTATTGTATTCAATCAAAGCTTTAAATGATTTTTCAATTGTTTGTTGAGAATGAAAAGCAACAATATTAGTTAGATGTTCAACCTTAATAATATAGCTAATACTATCCAAATCATCACTTGCAGCTTTTAGCCATTGTAAAGCTTGAATTTTATTTTTGTCCATAAATAACTTGACCCTTTCCTAATATTTCTCTGGAAAACATGGAATCTATATCTAAGAATTTTTCATACATTTTTTTTGTATGTGTTATTAAGTCAATATCATAACGCTGTTTTATATCTTTTAATGCTTTTGAAAATTTTA
>DQSS01000220.1 GCA_015663165.1 Arcobacter sp.
ATTGTGTAAAATAAACAACTCTTAAACTAAACTTTATATCAATAATTAATGCGTTAAGTTGGAATTAAATCAAGATTTGATAGTATTAGCTTGATAAGTGACGATTAGATTGTGACTTTATTTTATTTTAGGAGGACATTGATGCAAAACAGTGCACAAATCGAATATGATTATTCGATTGCAAAAGCTTTTACTTTTGCTACAATTCTGTTTGGAATAATCGGTATGACAGTAGGTGTTATTATCGCATTCCAACTTGCTTTTCCAGCTTTGAGTAATCTTGCTGGTGAGTATGGTACATTTAGTAGACTTAGACCGCTTCACACTAATGCTGTAGCGTTTGGATTTACATTAAGTGGAATATTTGCTACATGGTATTATATTGGACAAAGGGTTCTTAAGGTTTCACTTAAAGAATCTCCATTCTTAATGGGAGTTGCGAAATTACATTTCGCTTTATACTTTATAACTATATTACTTGCTGTTGTAACTCTATTAATGGGTATTACAACTTCAAAAGAATATGCTGAATTAGAATGGCCATTAGATATTTTAGTAGTTGTTTGGTGGGTACTTTGGGGAGTTTCTATTTTCGGTCTAATTGGTATTAGAAGAGAAAGAACTTTATACGTATCTGTTTGGTATTATATCGCTACATTCTTGGGTGTTGCTATGTTATACTTATTTAATAATATGGAAGTGCCTACATATTTCGTTTCTGGTGTAGGTTCAATGATGCATTCAGTTTCTATGTATGCTGGTACAAATGATGCCTTAGTACAATGGTGGTATGGACATAATGCAGTTGCATTTGTATTTACTGTTCCTATTGTTGCTATGATTTATTACTTCCTTCCGAAAGAATCTGGACAAAATGTATTCTCATACAAATTATCTATGTTAGCTTTCTGGGGATTAATGTTTGTTTATTTATGGGCTGGTGGACACCACCTTATCTATAGTACTGTTCCTGATTGGATGCAAACTATGGGTTCTGTTATGTCTATTATTCTTATTTTACCATCATGGGGATCTGCTATTAATATGCTTCTTACTATGAAAGGTGAATGGGGACAGTTACAAACTAATCCATTAATTAAATTCTTAGTTATGGCATCTACATTCTATATGCTATCTACTATTGAAGGACCAATTCAAGCTATTAAATCTGTTAATGCTATTGCACACTTTACTGACTGGATTCCTGGTCACGTTCATGATGGTGTACTTGGTTGGGTTGCATTTATGATATTCGTATCATTATTACATATGGCACCAAGAATGTATGGTAGAGAAATTTACTCTAAATCATTACTAGAAACTCAATTCTGGATTCAAACTACAGGTATCGTTTTATACTTTACATCTATGTGGATTGCTGGAATTACTCAAGGTATGATGTGGAGAGCTTATGACGATTATGGTTCATTAGTTTACTCATTTATTGATACAGTTGAAGTATTACACCCTTACTACACAATTAGAGGTGTAGGCGGATTGTTATTCTTAACCGGTGCATTTATATGGGCATACAATATGTATAAAACTGCAACTGCTGGTAGAGTTCTTACTAAAGAACCTGTTAATGCTTCGCCTATGGGCGCTTAAGAAAAGGGAGAAATAATATGTTTCATTGGTTAGAACAAAGACCGTTTTTCTTCGCAGTAGCTGTATTTTTAACAGTCGCTTTTGCTGGAATTATCGAAGTTATACCTGATTTTGCTAAACAATCTCAACCAACAGTAGGTACTAAACCTTACACTGTTCTTGAGCTTGCTGGTAGACATGTGTATATTAAAGATTCGTGTAATGCTTGTCATTCACAATTAATTAGACCATTTAAATCAGAAACTGATAGATATGGTATGTATTCATTATCTGGTGAGTATGCTTATGATAGACCATTTTTATGGGGATCAAAAAGAACTGGTCCAGATTTAATGAGAGTTGGTAATTATAGAACTACTGGCTGGCATGAAAATCATATGAAAGCGCCTTCATCTGTTGTACCTGGTACAGTTATGCCTGCTTACCCTCATATGTTTACAAACTTAGCTGATATTGATACAGCATTTGCTGAAGCAAAGACAGTTAAAGAAGTGTTTGGAGTACCATATGATAAAGCTGGTATGCCTGAACTTGGTGATTTAGAAAAAGCAAGATTTTTAGCTTTAAGAGAAGCTCAAATAATCGCTGCTGATATGAAAGATCAAGACGTAAAAGATGCTGTTGCAGCTGGGAAAATTCCTCAAATTGTTGCAATTATCGCTTATATGAATTCTTTAAAATAAGGTTACAATAGTGGAATATGAAACAGTACTAACAATACAAGGATATGCAAAGTTTTTTATAACTCTTTTTGTAACCGTAGTTTTTGTCTCTTATGGATATTCAATATACAAAAGAGATAGATCAGGTGAAAGAGATTTTGAAAGATATACAGATCTCGTACATAATGATAGTTTTGATTCGGCTCCATTAGAATCTGTTGATAAAGAAGAAATTAAAAAGGAGAAATTAGTATGAAATCTATGGTTATAGGTGGACTTATTCTGATCGTAGCATTAATGGCAGGAACTTACTTTGTTGTAGGTGACTCTTTTACTCTAGGTGACGATTATATAAATGACTTAACAATGTTAGCTGCAATTGCAATTCTTGGAATTACAGTTGCTACTGCGTTAAAATACATTAATCAAATTAAAAATGATACAGCTGATGGTGAATTAGCTGAAGAAAACTGGGATGGTATTGGTGAGTATTTAAATCCAATTCCTTCTGGATGGGGATTATTATTTATTGGAACAATCATTTGGGCGTTCTGGTATTGGTTTGTTGGATATCCAACAAACCAATTCTCTCAAATTGGACAGTGGAATGAAGAAACTTTAGATCACCAAGCTAAATTTGAAGAAAAATTTAAAAATATTGATGAATCAGGACTTAGATCTATGGGTGAATCTGTATACTTAGTACAATGTGCACCATGTCATGGTGTAGATGCTGAGGGTATTGATGGTAAAGCTCAAGATTTAACAAAAAGAATCTCTAAAGAATCTGTTCTTGAAGTAATCAATAATGGTGCAAACAACTTTAAATCTGTTTACCCAGGTGGTATGCCAGCTGGTATGGCTTCTGGCGCTGATGCTGAAGAACTTGCTACTTATGTTGCTGGTGGATTAAAAGGTGCTAAACCTGCTGCTTGGGCTACTTGTAGTTCATGTCACGGTGAAAACGGTGAAGGTATGGCATATGTTGCACCTAACTTAAAAGTTTATAGTAATGAGCTAATAGCTACAGTACTTAAAGACGGAAAAAAATCTACAATTGGTGAAATGCCATCATTTGAAGGAAGATTATCTGAAACTCAAGTAAAAGCTGTTGCTACTTACCTTAGAAGTATAGGAGAATAAGATGGGTTTACCAACACAAATGAATGAATCTGAAAGAGGTCTATTTGCTCTTAATGGTATTACAGGTTATTTAATAGCTGTAGTATTATTACTTAGCATATTAGGTGGTTTAACATACTTTGCAATTACTACACAAAAAGCAAATGCAGAAGTATATTATGAAGTTAATCAAGATTTAAATGGACTGAAATTTAAAAGTCCAGATAATCATAAATTAAGAACAATAAAAGAGTAGGAGAAAAAGATGGAAAAAGTTATTTCATGGTTACTAGTTGCTTTAGCAGCTACAACTTTATATTTATCATTTTTTGATCCAACTAGAGTATTTGTTGGATAGATGATTTTATAATCAGAAAAAAAAGGGAAGTACTTCGGTACTCCCTTTTTTTATTATTTATATTTAACTAAAGAAAGACTATAAGGTATAGTTTAGTTAAATATAAGTAATATGCACACAACAGCAATAAAAGGAAAAGAATTGAAAATCAAATTATTATATCTATTTACGATATTAGCATTGACATTAAATGCAAGCACAGCAAAAGTTAATTATGTATTAAACACAGGTGGTTTAATCGATGAAAGAGCACATATAAAAATTAACGAAATTGGTGCTGAAGTAAAAGAAAAACTTAACATAAATATATATCTTGATGTAAAAGGTGATAATGGCATAAATATAGATTTACCAATGAGAGAAAAGATTAAGCTAATGAAAGTTGCTGAAAGCACTTTAGTTAAAAATCTTAAAAAACCTTATGTAGTATTAACACTTGCACTTGATCAAAAATATTCAAATATCTTAATGAGTGAAGAGTTAAAATCTATAGTAGATAGAGATGATATCCTAGATGATTATGTTATTCCATTACTTGCAGCAAAAGATAAAAATACGCTTATGTCAAAAGTAAGTGCTGCATCATTTAACGGATACGCACAAATAGGAGATTCACTAGCAAGTAGTAAAAATATAGAATTAGTTTCAAGTGTAGGTAGTGAAGGTAAAACGGCTAGTACTATTTGGAGAATATTTATGTATACTATGGTATTAATTGGTATTGTTTCATATTTCTTTATCATTCTTAAAGAGAAAAAATATAAAAAAGAATTTTATAGAAGAAAAGATGAAGAAAAGAAAAAAGCAGAAAAAGAAATAGAAGATAAAAAGGCAGATAATGAGTAAGAAAAAAGGATTAAGTAAAAGAACGATATATACAATTTTTTTAGCTAAATTTGCATTTTCTTTAGCTCTTATTTTCTGGACTATTAAAATGACACTTAGTGCAGGTGTTGGTCTAGATGATGATAATACTTTTATGAGTACATATCACAATGTAGATGATAACTACAATAAAATTGTTACAAGTAATAACGACTTCAATAAACTATATAGCTCAAACTTAATAGTTAATGGACAAGATATTGGTGAACTAAACTATGATGATATTTATTTTTCTCAAAGAGTTATCAAAAAAAGGACTTATAGAAAAAATATTTTAAAATTAAATGAAAATAATATTGTTTTAGTAGTAAGAGATAAAAAAACAAATGAAATAGTAAAAAATATAAATGCAACTATTGTATTTACAATGCCTTCAGGTCATACTCTAGACAGAACAATTAAAATATCTAAAAGTGAAGAACTATATAAAGTTGATATCAAAAAAATCACTTTTTGGAATATAATGGGTTCTGTTGAAATTGATGGACACACGGGGCACTTTTATATAAAGACGAATGCTAAATAAGCAAGCACTAAAACAACTTCTAGTATTTCCAGCTTCAAGAGCGATAAGGGAATATCTAGAAAATATCAAATCTCACAACCAACTCCTTCCAAAATCTATAGCAATAGGTGAATTTCTTTCTCGAGCAATCCTAAGTAAAAACAAAATACAAATAGATAAAGATTTAAGAATATTGTATTTGCAAGAAGCAATAGGAAATACTGATATAAAAAAGCTGGGACTTAGTAGCTCTTTTTCTAAGTTTTACACACAAAGTGAATATATATTTAAATTTTTCAATGAACTAAATAGTGAGTTTAAAACTATTGATGATATTGAAAGCTCTGATACTTATGCTTTATATATTGACCATCTTGATATGTTAAGAGATATATACAAAGAATATATAAACTTACTAGAACAAAATAACTATGTGGATAATATAACTTTACCACTATACTATGAAATCAACAAAGACTATGTAAGTGAATTTGAAAATATAACTATATTTTATGAAGGTTACTTATCTTCATTTGAATTTCAAGTGATATGTGAAATTGCAGAAACGACAAGTGTAAATATAGAAGTCAGTATAAATGAATTTAATCAAAAAAATATAGAAATATTTTCAAAACTAGATTTGACTTTAGAAGTAAATACAAACTATGTACTTGATATAACAAATAAAAAGATAGTAGAAGAAAAGAAAATAGTACATAAAGAACTAATTCATACAATATATCCAGTAGAACAAAGAACAACTCAAGTTGCATTTATAAAAAAAGCTATAGTTGATATGGTAAATGAAGGAATAGAACCATCTAAAATAATAGTACTTTTACCAGATGAAAGTTTTCATGAAGTTTTAAAACTATTTGATGATGAAAAATATTTTAACTTTGCAATGGGAAATGATATAAAAAACTCAACAACTCTAAAAAGAGCAAATGCAATAGATAAGTATATAAAAAACAATGAACCAAAAGATTCTTTAAAAATAGAGTTTTACGAAATAGATAAAAAATATATTGATGAGAGTATTAAAACAAATTGGAACAGTATCATAAGTAAAGATTTACTATTTGATGTACTAGATTTTATACTTATAGATGAGAAAAATGAAGAGATCAAATCAAAAATAATAGAAATCAAACTATCTTTAGAAAACTTACTTTTTTCTAGCATAACAAATCAGTTATTACTAAAAGATGCTTACAAAATAATGCTTACAAAACTACAAGAGATAGTTTTAGATGATGTATTTGGTGGAGTTGTTACAGTTTTAGGAATACTAGAAACAAGATATGTACAATATGATGGCGTAATAGTGGTAGATTTTAATGATGATAAAATACCAAAAAGAAGTATAAAAGATAAGTTTATATCTACAAATGTTAAAAAAATAGCATCACTACCTACACTTCAAGATAGACAAGATTTACAAAAGTATTATTATAAAAAACTTTTTGATGGTGCAAAGAGTATAAAAATATCATATGTAAATGATGACCAAAATACTATTTCACGATTCTCAAAACAATTATTTGATAAACAAAATATAAAGTATGAAGATTTTACTTCTATCTTACAAAACAAAACAAAAAATATATTTGTGGAATCTAATATATCTATAGATATTGACTTATCTTTACAAGAGTGGTCAGCTACATCTTTAAAGTCATATTTAGAATGTAAAAGAAAATATTACTTACACTATATTTTAAAGCTAAAAGAACATGATATATCTTTAAAACCAGCAGGTTATGAAGTGGGACAAATCATCCATAATATCTTAGAAAAACTATATAAAGAATCTAACTTTTCATATGAAAATCTAAAAAATGAGATTAGTTCATATCAAGGAAAAAATCCATACCTAACCCTAGACCTAGAAATATGGAAAAAGAAGCTTGAA
>DQSS01000212.1 GCA_015663165.1 Arcobacter sp.
TGATCGTCAAATCAGTAGATACGATAGGGATAAGCTTCTCTTTATGTACTTCGGCACCTTCTTTTTTACATTACATAGCATACAATTCGGATGATTACAAGAGCTGTAACATTAAAGCTTTTAAATTTCGTATTTTAGGGTGATTTAGCTATTATTTGGATAGAATTTAGGTGCGAAAGTTAAGTTAAAAAGATAAAGGATTTAATACTAAATGAGATTTATAGGTAATAAAGATTTAATCATTACTGATATATGGGACTTACTTAATCAAAAAGGTTTAATAAATAAAGATTTGACCTTTTTTGATGCTTTTTGTGGAACAGGTGCTGTATCCGATGCCCTAAAAGACTCATTTAATATTATCTCAAATGATATGCTTACGTGGAGTGTAACCTATACTAAAGGAAGAGTTAATGGAAATAATTGTAATTTTAATACTCTTGGCTTTAATCCTATTGACTTCTTTAACTTAACTAATAGTAAAATAGAGGGATTCTTTTTTCAAAACTATTCTCCTGGAAATTCTAAAAGAATGTATTTTTCTTCTGAAAATGCAGGACGAATTGATTATTTTAGAGTAACAATAGAAGAGTGGAAAAAAAAAGGTTTATTAACTGAGAACGAATATGCTTTTCTTCTTGCCTCCTTAATTGAATCTATTTCTTTTGTCGCCAATACAGCAGGTGTTTATGGAGCATTTTTAAAACATTGGGATCCAAGAGCTTTAAAAGCAATTATATTTAGAGGTGTTTCATTTAAAGAAGAGAAAAAATATGATTCAAAAGTTTTAAATGATAAATTAGAAAATATTATTTCTGATGTAAAGTGTGATGTCTTATATCTTGACCCCCCTTATACTCAAAATCAATATGGGACACAATATCATCTATTAGAAACACTTATTTTATATGATAATCCTAAAATAAGTCCAATTACAGGTTCAAGAAGTACTACTTCTATGCGTTCTGATTGGTCAAAAGAGTATAAAACACATATATTATTTGATGAAATCATATCAAAGACAAAAGCAAAATATATATTGTTTAGTTATAGTCAAGATGGCTTAATGTCAAAAAGTTTTATAGAAGCAAGTCTAAAGCGTTATGGTAAAATAGAAACATATGTATGTAAAAAAATATCATATAAAAAATATAAAAACTTTAAATCAAAAGGTAAAAAAGACCATTTTGAATATTTATTTTTTGTAGAAAAAAAAGATTTAGTTGATATTAAATATGAGTCTCCTCTTAATTATATTGGAAGTAAGGCAAAAATGATTTCTGAAATAAAAGAAAACTTGCCTCTTGATTATAATTCATTTATTGATGCTTTTGGTGGTGGTTCAAATGTAGCAATAAATATAAAAGCTGATAAAGTTGTCTATAATGATATTAATCATTTCGTTAAAAACCTTGTTGAATCTTTTCAAAAGCATGATACTTATCAATATATTTCATATATTAAACGAATTATTAAAAAATATGGTTTGGAAAAAGCTGATACAGAAAGTTATAAAAAAGTAAGGTCATTTTATAACTCTTTAGCAATAGAAAAAAGAGACCCTCGACTACTTTATACTATTATCCTTTATGGATATAATCAACAAATTCGTTTTAATGGAAATTATGACTTTAATAATCCTGTAGGTATGCGCTGGTTTAATGATAAGGTTTTAGAAAAATTAATTAGTTTTTCTAGGGTATTAAAAGAACATAATATTATTTTTGAAAATAAAGAGTATACGGAGTTAGATGTAGAAATGGATTCTAATACATTTTTCTATATGGATCCTCCATATAGATTGACTACAGGATCATATAATGATGGGAAAAGAGGCTTTGCTGGATGGAATGAATCTACTGAAAAAGAACTGTTTGAATTTGCCGATAAACTACATCATAATGGTAAGTATTTTATGATTTCATATATTATGCAACATAAAGGTATAAAAAATGATGCTTTAAAGAGTTGGATAGAAGAGAGAGAATATAGAGTGATAGATATAAAAGAGAGACAAGGAATAAACAGACAAGAGGTTTTAATAGTAAATTATGACTAATACAACAAAAGCACATTTCATAATAAATAATAATTTTCAAAAAAGAGAAGAAAAATATTTTGATATTCTTACAAATACGATTTTATTAGATATATGTCAAAAAATTACAGGGGAACAAGAGTATAGCGTTGAGTTTATTGATGAAGTGAATAAGGGACGTTTAGCAATACTTATGTTTGATGGTCATATTACTTATATCTCTTTTTCTGAAACAGAAATAAAAGGTCGAAATGCTAGTATTCAAAGTTTTCCAACGGCATTAGTTAAGTATCAATTAGAAGAGAATACAAATAAGAATATTTGTTTCTATTTTTTACCTTCTATAGGTAATTTTGAAACAGATTATTTTATTTTTATATATCGACTTATGAAAACATCGGGTACAATTTTTTTAAATGAAAAGGAATATCTGGAAGCTACTATTTTACCATTTACTACAGTAGAAAATATTATTTTTGCTAGAAATAAAGGTCAGCGTAGAAATAATAATTCTACTTATTTAACTAAAAGTACTGATAATACGATTCAAGTTTATGGAAAAACTTATGGAGCAAATAAATATGAAACAACATTACTATGTTTGGCTCTTTCTAAAATAACTCCTCTTCCAATCGAGTTGTATCAAATTGGAGAAGGTGGATTAACTCAATTACCAAAAACTGCAATAATAGCTATTGAGAGTACTAAAAAAATTCAAATATATACATCAAATAGAACATTAGAAAAAGTTGAATTTGAAGAAAATAATAGTTTAAGGTCTGGTAGATATATTTATAATCTTTTAGAAAAGTTAGGAGATAAAAAATGTGCTTTTTGTGAATGTGAAATTCCTCAAATTATACAAGGTGCTCATATTTGGTCTGTTTCTGATATTAAAAAGATGAAACATTTAACACAAGATGAAAAACTTGAATGTGCAATTGATGGTGATAATGGTATTTGGCTTTGTCAAAATCATCATAAATTGTTAGATGTACATCTTCTTAAAATTTCTGTTGATGGAAAAATAAAATATCAATCACAAGTTCAAGGTAACATTGATTATATAAAACAGATTACTACTGTTATTGAATTATCTAATGATATTTTAACAGCTACTTTTATTCAATATCTTGAAAAAAGAAATCGTATAATACAGGGAATAGAGTTTATCTCCTTGTAATTGACTGATTAAGTAAAACGGCTATATTCGGATATAGCAATTTAGGGGTCAGTCGCCACCTTAAAAAATATAATAATGCTACCAAAAGTAACAAGTATTAGGGGTCAGTTACCACCTTAAAAATCCCTTCAATATAGGGGTCAGGTGATAGTAATAGCGTCCAAAGCAATTCTTCGATATACTTATCAACAACAAATCCAACA
>DQSS01000043.1 GCA_015663165.1 Arcobacter sp.
ACTTAAACTCTTTTAGTAAAAACTGGTATTATTGTTATGTTTTAAAGGGATTTTTAAGGTGGTAACTGACCCCTAATATTAGATGAGAGCTAAAATAAGTTAAAGTCATCTTTTTCTATATGTATACCATTATCCAGTAAAACAATAAAATCTACTAGAGGGTAATACTCAGAAGCTTTATTTAGAAATACTTTATTTTTTATAGCACCTATGCCATAAAATATATTTGTTATAGAATAACTAATTAACAACTTACTAATTGCTTCACTATAGTTATTAATTGTTTTAATATCATGAAGCTTTTTAAAATCATCTAAAAAGAATCTATTTTTATTTTCAAAGAAAAGTGCTTTCCCTTCTTTTACAGCAACTATGTCTGGAATAAATGCTTTAAGATTTTTTGTCTGGTTTTCTCTAGCAATCTTATTTGGATGTAAATATTTACCTGTACCACTTTGAGGAAAGTCAAAGGTGATAATTTTCCATTTGTTATGTATTAACCATGATAATATTTCTTTTGTAACTTGTTCTTCTGTCATTTTAGCCATCTCTCCATAACGCTCCATCGTGAAATAGGATAGCATCTGCAAAATATGAGTAGACTCTTATATGCTTGACCTTTGAGAACATTGAACCGTATCTTACTTGCATATAATATCTTGATATTTCATGATTACTTAACTCTGTGAATGTTTTTTGTAAGATATTGCTCCTTGACTCACTTGACGCGACTTGGCTACAAAATGAATTGATACCACTATTATTTCCAGGATTGATTTCCAAGCTGTCGTCAGTTTCACTAACTTCTCCCCAGGCTAAGACTAAATTGTAATATCTTTCTTCAAAGGACTTCCCTTGTCTAGATTTTAAATAATCAATAGCAGCAAGAGCGCCGGGATAAGGGTCTCCTCTGAAGTTTGCATTTACTTTGTATATTATCGTTTCAGACCTACTATTTAATAAGTCTCCGATTGAATATGTTTGAGAATGAAACTGCGATAAGTAGTTAATTACCTTACTGGTTGGAACTTGTATTATAGATGTCAATGGAGACCAAGTTCGTGTTCCAGCTCTTGCATGATAAAGTTGTTGCATCAAGTCTATTCTATCCACTATTTCTTGGCATCGTATAGCTCTGTTTCTACTATCTATTACTCCATGTCTAGTAACTTCACTTAGTATTGCATTCATACTATCAAACATATTTATCATTTCAGAAGAGTTTGAATCAGGGCAGCCAGAATACCTGATAATGTTAGAATCAAACTTTAGTCCTTTTGTGTTCAAGTTTGGGGAGTCTTCAGGATTATTTGAATAATTTTCTAAATCTGTAGGAAAATAATAAAGTAATGCAGGGATTTGATAAATGTCCATAGCTTTTGCTAATGCTTTAAATATAAGAGGATTTAACTTATCCCATAGTGTACTTTCTGTTCTGTGAATTATTACTGCATCGGGGTATATATAAAATGCAGGTACATTATTTTCTACAGATGCTGCTAATCTTGGAAACCGTTGGAATACATTATGTCCAGTACCAGCTTCTGTAGAAATTTCTATTGAAAAAATTGGTTCTAAGTCTTTTTCAACAATTAAATCTGGAGCATCTAGATATAGAATATTTTTTATATGATCTGGTAAAGAATGAAAATTATTCGCATTATTTGCATCACTTTCATACATTTTTTTCTTTTCTATATTTTGTTCTAAAACTAAACTTGTATTATCAATAATATAATCTGCTAAACTTTCGGTACTATACCAAACTCTATATCCCATAGTTTTTGTCCTTATTTCCATAATGTTTATCCAGGACTTTAACAATTTCACGTCCAATTGCTTTCGCCAATAATGGGGGTACTGCATTACCTGTTTGTACTCTTCCTTGAACAATTCCCCCTGTAAAATAATAGTTATCAGGAAAACTTTGAATCCTTGCACGTTCTCTTATAGATAATCCTCTATCTTGGGATGGGTGTCCAAATTGGAATTGAGGTCTAATCCCTCCTGCAACTTGAGTAGGACTTTGTATACTCCAACTTAGCCTAATTCGTTGTTTGTAGTTTTCATACATTGGTTTTGAAGGTTCAGTCTTGGCAATCCTATCTACAGTAGATTGAGGATGTTTTGGTGATTTGTGATTTAACAACTCTTTTTGATTACCTCTTAAAATATTCTGGTATTCCTTTAATTTCTTTTTAGAGTATTTATTTTTTTCATCATGATTAGCAAGCTCTGGTAAATCACCAATAGCATCTTCAATAGTGCGATAAGGATTACTCTCAGTTCCAAATTCAGGAATAGGATAATTAATGTTCGGTAGGCCATTTCGCACAGCTAAGAAAATTAGTCTATTTCTAAGTTGAGGAACACCATAGTTTGCAGCATTAAGAAGTCTAGGTTCAATTACTGTATATCCTTTTTCCCCAGCATCTTCAAGTGAAGTTTTTATTTCATCTACAAAAGAACCTTTATTTAAAGATTTCATTCCAGATACATTTTCAATCATTACAATGTCAGGATTGTAAATATTAATAAATTTTACAACTTCTAAAAAAAGAAAATTTCTCTCATCATTAGCATGTCTTTTCTTATTTGATAGTGAAAATCCTTGACATGGAACACCTGCTGAAACAACATGGACTTTATTATCCCCTATCATATCCTGATACATTTCAGGTGTTATTTTTCGAACATCACCTAAAATAGTTGGAGTATGTTCATTATTATGCTCATAAGTTTTAAGGGCAGGTATATATATGTCATTTGCAAGTATCGTTTGAAACTTATTTGTCATGTGAAATCCGCAGCTGATTCCACCTGCACCACAAAACAAGTCAACTAAATTATATTTATTGTCACACTCAGAGATGTCTTTTTTATTTAAAGTTGGTTCGTGTTCCCAATAATAAGAACTTTTTTCAACTGCTTTTGAATCAATCCCCTCAATATCTAAAGTCTCTTGTTTATATGATTTAGTCATAATAACTCCTAGTTTTGTAATTTTAGCTAATTTATACTATTAACTTTATTTTTGTTGCAAGTTCCTATGTCATCTAACGGGGGCGTGGGTAAGCGACAGCCGATGGGAAAGTTTACTTTCGCATTGGTTGATCGCTTCTCCCACTTGTTGTTTTGTTCTGTTTGTTCTGTTCTTCCTGTTCTTCCTGTTCTTCGATGCGGACGCATCGAAAAATAGGGTCAAAAAATAGGGTCAAGTCTTTACTTTTTACTAAAACAAAAAAAATAGAAGATTTAGGGGTCGAATAAAAGAGGACAAATAAAAGGGGACAGGCTG
>DQSS01000244.1 GCA_015663165.1 Arcobacter sp.
GAACATGAAGCTTTATATAAAGAGTGGAAATCAGCTGAATAATATTTATATTATTTAGAATTTAAAAAGCCTTATCTTTATTGATAGGGCTTTTTTTATGATTGATTAGCTATAATGAAAAAAATATACAAAAGGATGTATCTTATGGCAAAGTCAAAAGAACACAGTTTTGACATATCTGCAAAGTTAGATATGAGTGAAATGAAAAATGCATTGATTCAAGCACAAAAAGAAGTAGATAATAGATATGATTTTAAAGGTGAAACTAAAGATTATGAATTAAATATGGGTGCAAAAACTTTAGTACTTCTTGGAAATAGTGATAATAAAGTAGATGCTATGAAAGATATTATTATTTCAAAGATGAACAAAAGAGGTGTTTCTATAAACTCTTTAGAAGAATTAAAAGCAGAAGATGCAAGTGGAAATAAAAGAAAATTTTCTTATAAAATTGTAGATACTATTGAAAGTGATGAAGCTAAGATTATTCAAAAAGAGATCAAATCTTTGAAGATAAAAGTAACAGCAGTTAATCAAGGTGATGAGATAAGAGTAAGTGGAAAAAATCTTGATGATTTGCAAAAAGTTATGGCACATTTAAAGACATTAGACTTAAAAGCACCATTAGTGTTCGATAACTTCAGATAATAACTACAAGGAAATATATTGTTTAGCAAAAGTAAAAAAGCTTATAAAGAAGCAAAAAAAGTAATACCTGGTGGAGTTGATTCTCCTGTAAGAGCATTTGGTGGAGTTATTGGTACTCCTCCATTTATGTCAAAAGGTAAAGGTAGTTATATAAGTGATATTGATGGAAATAAATATTTAGATTTTGTACAATCTTGGGGACCACTTATTTTTGGACATAGTAATAAAGAGGTTGAAAAAGTTGTTGTAAAAACGGCTAAAAAAGGTTTATCTTTTGGTGCACCTACTGAACTTGAAACTGCTTTAGCAAATGAAATAGTTGAGATGTTTGATAACATAGATAAGGTTAGATTTGTTAGTTCAGGTACAGAAGCTGTTATGTCTGCTATTAGACTTGCTCGTGGAGTAACTGGAAAAAATAATATTGTTAAGTTTGAAGGTTGTTATCATGGTCATAGTGATTCTTTACTTGTAAGTGCGGGATCTGGTATGGCTACATTTGGAACACCAAGTTCTCCTGGCGTTCCTGCTGATTTAACCAAACATACACTTTTATGTGAATATAACAACATTAAACAACTTAAAAAATGTTTTAAAGAGAGTTCTGATATAGCTTGTATTATTATTGAGCCAATTGCTGGAAATATGGGACTTGTTCCTGCAAGTGAAAAATTCTTAAAAGAGTGTAGAAGACTTTGTGATAAAAATGGAGCATTGTTTATTTTTGATGAAGTTATGTCTGGATTTAGAGCAAGTTTAAAAGGTGCTCAAGGTGTTGTTGAAACTAAACCCGATATTGTTACATTTGGAAAAGTTATTGGTGCAGGTATGCCTGTAGGTGCATTTGCTGCATCTGCAGAAATTATGAATCATTTAAGTCCTGATGGAGCTGTTTATCAAGCTGGAACATTAAGTGGCAACCCTGTAGCAATGGCAGCAGGATTAAAATCTTTACAAATGTTAAAAGCAAAAAAAGATATTTATAAAAAACTTAATAAAAAAGCAGTAAGATTAACACAAGGTCTTAAAAAAGAAGCAGCTAAATTTAATATACCACTTCAAGTTGATACAAGAGGTTCTATGTTTGGATTTTTCTTTTGTACTGATGTTCCTACAAATATGAAAGAAGTTGGAAAATGTGACTTTGATAGATTTGCAAAGTTTCATAATGAAATGCTAAAAAAAGGTTTCTATTTTGCTTGTAGTCAATATGAAGCTGGATTTATTTGTGATACTATGACAAATGATGATATAGATTCTTGTATAAAAGCTTCATCAAAAGTATTTAAAAAGTTATAAAATGTCAAGTGAAGAATTAAATAACAAAAGTACTGAAGACAAAATAACTCCTAAACATAGAGATAAAGTAGAAGCTTTAGACAATCTATCTTTAGGTATCTCTATAGTTGTAGCTATTTTACTAGGTATTGCGCTTGGTTTTGGGCTTAAAGCTTTTACAGGGTATGCTTGGACATTATGGATCGGTGTATTTTGGGGAATTGCTGCTGCTGTTATGAATATATACAAATCATACAAAAAAGCACAAAAAGGTTATGATGAACTTTTAAAAGATCCAAAATATAAATACGCTGCAGAACATGGAATAAACAAAAACTACGATGACGATTAAAAGTTTTTTAAAATTATTTATTCTTGTTGATATTGTTATTGTTATAATATGTCTTATATTTTACGATAACAATTGGCTAATTAACTCTCAAATATCATTCGTAACTTCTCTTATTATTACACTTGGTACTTATCTTTCATATAAAAATAATGTTCAAAAAAATATTCAAAATGAAATGATACCTTCTGATGCTGATATGATAGATAAGATGGATGACCCTTATGACTTATATTCAAGTGATGTAAATGAAGAGGTAATTGAACATCCAACGAAAGAACAAATTTTAGAAGCAAATAAGCCTATCAAACAAAAGCATTTCACAAATCTTAAAAAAAGCATTTTATCTTATGCTTCATTTTATAGAATAGGTGGGTATGTAACTTTAATCATTGGTTTTTTTTACTTAGTAAACAACCACTTGTTTGATGTATGGGCTTATTTATTTGGATTTACAATTGTTCCTATATCTGTATTGCTAGCCAGTTTTAAAAAATAATAAAGAGGATAAAAAAGGGTTCATACAAGACTGTATGAACCCTTTTTAAAGAATTAGATAAAGATTAACTCTCTACATAGTTCTTTAAGTTTCTTCCAACATTTGGATGTTTTAACTTTTTAATAGCTGAACTTTCAATTTGTCTTACTCTTTCTCTTGTAACACTAAGCTCAGTTCCTATCTCTTCAAGTGTTCTATCACTTTCATCACTAAGTAGGCCAAATCTCATTCTTACAACTGCTTGTTCTCTTTCGTTTAATTGACCTAAAATTTGATCTATTTGACCTTTTAAATCTTCTTTCATGATATTATCTACTGGTGTTGGAGCTGTTGTATCTGCTACAAAGTCACCAAACTTACCATCATCATCTGTTCCTATTGGTGCATCTAAAGATACTGGTTCTTTTGTGATTTTAATAACCTGCTTAACCTTATCAATACTAAGACCAACTTCTTTAGCAATTTTATCAACAGATGGCTCTTTACCATCTTCTTGAATACCATTTCTGATAATTTTGTTAATTCTATTTATAGTTTCAATCATATGAATTGGAATTCTAATAGTTCTTGCTTGATCAGCAATTGCTCTAGATATTGCTTGTCTAATCCACCAAGTAGCATAAGTAGAGAACTTATAACCTTTTTTGTATTCGAACTTATCAACAGCTTTCATAAGCCCGATATTTCCTTCTTGAATTAAATCCAAGAAAGGTAATCCTCTATTTGTATATCTCTTAGCGATAGAAACCACAAGTCTTAAGTTTGATTTAGCCATTCTATTTTTAGCTTCATCAGTTATCTTTTTACCAAGTTTAATTTGCTCTAGTATATCTTTTAATTCTTCTTCTTCAAGATCAAATCCACCCTTAGATGCTTCTCTTGTTTGGAATAATTTTTTTATTTCCATATATGTACCAACCATAGTTGCTTCAGGAACTAAACCAATAATATCTATTTTAGTAAGAGTTAAAATCTTGTCTAAAAGTTTATGGTGATTTTCTAAAAGCATATCATTGAATAATGGTAGTTTATATTCTAATCTTTTTAGCTCAGTTTCAAATCCACTATCACTTTGAAGTGCAGTTTCCATAGCTTTTACTATTTCAGTAATAAGTTTACTTGTAGGTCCAAGTTCAACTAAAGCATTTTTTAACTGTCCTTTTTTAAATGATAAAGCAAGGTCAAATACAAGTATACTAATATCATCATCGCCCTTTGGTTCTTCTTTATCTATAAACTTCATCCAGTCTTTTTTAGCTTTTTCTAAAACTTTAAATGCAGCTATAATTTTTTCAGCTCTTTTATCAAGCTTTTTATTTTTCTTTTTAGCCTCATCTTCTTCGCTTAGTACTTCTACTTCAACCTCTTCAGTGCTTGAATCATCTGCAGAATCAGAACTTTCATCATCATCAAAACTTTTGAATAGTTCTTTTACTTTTCTTTCTCTATTTACAAAAGGTTCTTTGTATTCTAAAATAAAGTCTACAAGATATGGTACAGAACAAATTGCATCAAGAATCGCATCTTCACCTTGCTCCATAAGTTTAGAGATTTCAATCTCTTCTTCTTTAGTAAGTAAATTTACTTTTCCCATTTCTCTTAAATACATTCGTACAGGAGAATCACTTCTACTCCACTCTAACTGCTCTTTGTCTTTTAATAAGTCAAATTGCTCGTCTTCACTTGCATGCTTTAGTTTTTCTCTTGCATCTCTTTTTCTCTTTGCTTCTTTTGCATTAAGTCTTTTTGCTAATTCTTTTGAGCTTACAAGTGTTACATTGAATAACTGAGCTTGAGCTTGTATTTTTTTAACTATAGATGCCGTTGGTGCTTTTGGAAATATTTTGATAATACTTTCGAAAGTTAATATGTCGTCTTTATGTTCTTTTATGATTTTTTCTATTGATTTATTTATATCTTTAACTGCCATAAGTATTTGTTACCTTTTGTAATAAAATTGGGTGTGTATTATACCCAAACTTACTTAAGAATATAAATAGTTAATCTTACTTTTTTAATATTTTAGATAAAATGCTAAAATAATTACCCATAAGGAAACAATAAAAATGAATAAAATTACTGGAAAAGTTTGGAACTTTGGAGAAAATATTGATACAGATTTAATAATCGCTGCAAGATATTTAAATAGTAGTGATCCTGAACACTTAGCAAAATACGTTATGGAAGATGCAGATCCAGAGTTTGCTAAAAAAGTTAGTAAAGGTGATATAATAGTTGCAGGTGAAAACTTTGGATGTGGTTCAAGTAGAGAACATGCTCCAATAGCACTAAAAGCAGCTGGACTTTCAGCAATCATTGCACCAACATTTGCAAGAATATTTTATAGAAATGCATTTAATATGGGATTACCAATATTTGAACTTGAGGAAGCATCTGAAATAAAAGAAACAGATGAAGTAACTATAAACTTAGAAGATGGAACTATTACAAATAATACAACTTCAAAAATATATAAATTTACTCCAATTCCTCCTTTCATGCAAGAACTAATTGCTACAGGTGGATTAATGGAATTTGCAGCTAAAGAAGCAGCACAAAATAAAGGAAACTAGAAAATGAAAAATTACAATATTTCACTTATAAAAGGCGATGGAATCGGTGTAGAGATTGTTGATGAAGCCATAAAAGTTTTATCAGCAGTTGGAAAAAAGTTTGATATAAACTTTGAGTATAAAGAATATTTAATGGGTGGATGTGCAATAGATGCTACTGGAAACCCACTACCACAAGAAACTATTGATGGTGTGTTAAATTCTGATGCATGTTTATTTGGTGCTATTGGTGGACCTAAATGGGATAATCAACCAAGAGAGCTTAGACCTGAATCTGGACTTTTAAGATTTAGAAAAGAGATGGGTGTATTTGCAAACTTAAGACCAGCAGTTGTTTATGATGAATTAGTTGATGCTTCTTCACTTAAACCTGAAGTAATTAAAGGTGTTGATATCATGGTGGTTAGAGAACTTATTGGTGGAATTTACTTTGGAGAACCTAAAGGTAAAACTGAAACTAAAGGTTGGAATACTATGGTTTATGAAGTATATGAAATAGAAAGAATTGCTCATGTTGCTTTTAAACTTGCAATGAAAAGAGATAAAAAACTTTGTTCAATAGATAAAGCAAATGTTCTTGATGTTTCTCAACTTTGGAGAGATACAGTTACTAAAATAGCTACACAATATCCTGAAGTTGAATTATCTCATATGTATGTTGATAATTGTGCTATGCAACTTATTGCAAACCCTAGACAATTTGATGTAATACTTACTGGAAATATTTTTGGTGATATTTTATCTGATGAAGCTAGCATGTTAAGTGGTTCTATTGGACTTTTACCATCTGCTTCAACTGGTGAGAAAACAGCAGTATATGAACCAATTCATGGTTCAGCACCAGATATTGCAGGACAAGGTATTGCAAACCCAATAGCAACTATCTCAAGTGCTTCTATGATGCTTAGATATTCTTTAGGCGAAGAAGAAGCTGCTGATGCAATTGATAATGCAATTAAAACAGCAATGAAAGATGGATACAGAACAGGTGATTTAGCGGCATTTGATGCTAAAGAAGTTGTAAATACTCAAAGAATGGGAGAGATTATAGCTTCATTAATCTAGTGAATATATAGTCCATAAAAAAAGGAAAGTTATTTTAACTTTCCTTTTTTTAATGTTTGAAATTAAAAGAGATGAACTCTTTTATAAAATCTTAGAATAACTCTAAAGCATCTTTTTTATTTTCTTTATATCTTCTTACTTGATTTCTACCTGAATCTTTTGCTTCATATAATGCTAAATCTGCATACTTCATAACCGTAGGAAAGGCGTTAGAATCATCAGGGAACATAGAAAGTCCAATACTAATAGTTTTTCTCATTGTACTACCTGCATAAACATCTACTTCATTCTCTGCTACTTTTTCTCGTATCTTATTTGCTACATTGATTGCATCTTGTTCATTTTTGACATCAACTAAAAGTACGATAAATTCTTCTCCCCCATATCTTACAACAATATCAGATTCTCTTACATTTTCACTTACTACTCTTGCAAATTCTCTAAGTACTTTATCTCCTATATCATGACCATATTCGTCATTTACAGCTTTAAAGTGATCCATATCAAGCATTAGCATACCTATGTTTCTTTTCTCTCTATTTACTTGAGGAATAAGTATTTTTAAATGTTCTTCTAAAAATCTTCTATTATATAAACCTGTAAGACCATCTTTTAAAGCAGAATCTTCAAGTGCTTGAAATAATATTTTAGATTCTATTTCAGGAGCCATCTCTTTTATATAGCTTTTAACAAACGGTAAGTTTATTTTAAATTGAGATAATTCTTCATTATTTGAAAAGATAAAGTTCATTATTATTTTTGAAGATTTTCCAATTTCTATATCGATACAATAGTATAAGTAATCATTACTTGCAAAGCATTGACAAGCTTGTTGGTGTTCAGTAGAACAAACATCACTTGCATTTCTTGACACTCTACAGTTATCAGGACTTTCAAATATTTTAGAAGTACAATAATCTAAATCACCATGTTGATAAACTTTATCAACTTTTGCAGATTCATCTAGTTCAAGTATATTTATATGTTTTATATTGAATTGATTTTTTAGTATTGTTCCAAATCTTGTATATATTTCATTTTTGTCTTTATCAAGTTGAATTAGATTTTTAAATTGATATATATGCGACAAGTTAATAATAATATCTTTTGCTTCAGCTATAGGATTATTTGAGTTTCTGCCATCACTACTTTTTCCTACAAATGTTTTTAGTTTTGTATCTATTTCTTCAAATGTATCCATCAAACTTCTTGTAAGACGGTTGTATTTTGTTACCAACTCTTTTGGTTCTTTTGGCAATCTTGTATTTACATCTATTTCTATAAATGTTCCATTTGACGCAGAATCAATTCTACTATTTAGAACCTCAAGAGTTTCTAAATAAGGTTTAAGCATTCTACTTATCATCACAACAATCATAACTGTTGCAAGTATTGTCATAAGAGTTGTTATAAGGATATTCATCATTCCTGTTTCTTTGATATCTGAAATATCAAATTCAAGACTAACAGCACCTAGTGTTTCTCCAGTTTTTACGCTATGACATTGCAAACAATTTAAGCTTCCCCTATCTGTTGCTTTATAAGGAATAGTAACTCTTAAAGTTGCATTTGACAAATGATCGTTTACTACATATTGTAGCTCACCTGTTTTTAAAACATTTTTATCTATAGAGTCTCTCGGCAAATCATCTTTGCTTGAATCTCCATATTGTTTGATAACATTTTCACCTCTTATCAGCCATAAGCCTTTTATATTTTCAGTTTTAGAAATAGATGATAAAAAGATTTCTCTTTGATCCATATTTCCATTTACCATATGCGCAGTAAGCCCACTTTTTACAACTTCTGCAACGGCTTTTGCTTTTGTAATTCCAGTATTTACTCCGATATCTCTTGAGTTATATGATTGGAATATTATTAGCACGAGACCAAAAAATAGCATTAGTAGTGATAATCTTAAATTGATTTTGTTTTTCATTTTATTACCTATTTATTAAATGCTTATTATTTTAACTTATATGTAGTTAATCCAAGCTTTTAACGACACTCTCTCATCATTTAGAGTAGTTGTATCACCGTGACCTGGGTATATTTTGAAGTCATCTTTCCATTTTAAAACTTTATTTAAACTATTTTTCATATCTTGTGGTACAGAATAAGGAAAATCAACTCTTCCAATTGAACCCTTAAATATAAAGTCCCCAGCAAATAAATGTTCTTGTATACTAATAGCAGAACACCCAGGAGTATGTCCAGGAAAATGATGAAAAGTTATATCTGTATCTAAAAGATTTATAGTTTCATCTGGTTTTATTAAAAAGTCAGCTTGACTTTTTGGAGTACCTTGACTAAAAGGATCATCTTCAAGCATAAAGACATCATTCATAGGACAATATATAGGAATATTAAAGTGCTTTTTTACTTCATCATTTGACCATACGTGGTCAAAGTGTCCATGTGTATTTAGTATTGCTACAGGATTTTTTGCGTTTTCCTTGATCCATGTAAATGCATCAACACCTGGATCTATTATTAAGTCTTTATTATTTATAGTTACTATAAAACAGTTTGTTTGATATGCACCCATTGGTCGAATTTGTATTTTTATACTCATCTTAGTTGAACCAGTTTTTTACTTTATCAAACATACCAGAGAAGCTATCTTCATGTGGTTTGCTCTGTATTCCAAAACTATCTTGTAATTGTTCTAATAAGTCTTTTTGTTCGCTATTTAATGTATCCGGATATTGTATTTTTATTTGTACTATAAAGTTACCTTTACCTCTACCGTTTACGTCTTTTACTCCTTCATTTCTAAATGTAAATTGTTCTTTATCTTTTGTTCCTGCTGGAATTTCAAGCTCTAATTCCCCTCTAATTCCAGGAATATTTAAAATGCTACCTAACGCAATTTGAGTAAAAAATATTGGCATTTCTATATAGATATCATCATCATGTCTCACGAAGTTACTATCTTCTTGAACATGAATATTTAAATATAAATCTCCCCTAGTACCATCTGGTGCTATATTTCCTTTTCTACTAACTCTGATTCTATTTCCCGTATTTATTCCTTCAGGAATATCAACAGAGAATGTTTCTTCTTTTTTATCAAATCCACTTCCAGAACAATCACCACATTTTTTAGCAGCACTTTGACCTGAACCTTGACAAGTAGGACATGTTTGAGCAAATGTCATAAATCCTTGTCTCATATGAACTTGACCAGCACCTTGGCAAGAACTACATGAACTAAGTTTTCCACCTTTTGCTCCTGTACCTTTACATGGTTTACAAGCTGTTTTATATGTATATTTTACATCTTTTTTGCATCCAAAAATTGCTTCGTTGAATTCAAGATTTACTTGAACTTCTGTATCAAGATTGTAATGATATGTCTTTCTTCTTTGTTGATGTCTGCTTCCGCCACCGCCTCCAAATCCGCCAAACATCTCTTCGAATACACTAGATAAATCATCAAATCCACCAGAGAAACCTGAACCTTGTCTATGACCCTCAAGTCCTTGCTTTCCATGTCTATCGTAAATAGCTTTTTTTTCTTCATTGCTTAAGACTTGATATGCTTCATTTATGAGTTTAAAGTTTTCTTCAGCTTCAGTATCTCCTGGATTCTTATCTGGATGATATTTCATAGCCATTGTTCTATAAGCTTTTTTTATTGTACTTTTATCTGCGCTTTTGCTAACTTCTAGCATTTCGTAATAACACATATCTGTCATTTTATTCCTTTAGTTATTATATATGCCGCGATTATAACTAAAATTCGATATAATCTAACTTATTAAATTTACAGGAAATAATTTGTCAAAAAAAGGTTTAGATAATTTTTATAGCTTAGTTGAAAGTTTTGAAAATCTACCATCAATTGGAAAAAAATCAGCACTTAGATTAGCATATTATATAGTATATGAAAATACATATGCAGGATTGAATTTAGCCCACAGTATCGAAAATGCAATTGCAACTATAAAAAAATGTGTAGTTTGTAACAATATGAGTGAGCATGAAGTGTGCGACATATGTCTAGATGATGATAGAGACGATGCAAACTTATGTATTGTGCAAAGCGCAAAAGATATATTCATAATTGAAGATTCAAAACAATACAATGGAAAATATTTTGCACTAGAAGTTTTAAACAGTGATGAAATAAATAAACTTATAAAATTGGTACAAAAGAAAAAGATACAAACAATACTTTTTGCTATCACACCAAGCTTGGCAAATGATGCTTTTATATTATATATAGAAGATAAACTAGA
>DQSS01000369.1 GCA_015663165.1 Arcobacter sp.
CTCCTAGACATAAACATGCCAAAATCAACAGGATTAGAAGTAGCTAGTAAGATAAGAAAGGTAGATATTAAAACTCCTATTATTTTTTTAACAGCACATAGTGATAAAGATATGTTAATTCAAGCTATTAATTTACAAGTTAGTTCTTATGTGATAAAGCCATTTAAAATAAAAGAATTAAAAGACTCAATTATAAAAGCGCGAGAAAAAATTATGAAAAAAAATAATAAAGTAATATTAGAAAATAGCTTTATTTGGGATGGAGGAATTGGAGAACTATATTATAAAACAAAAGAAATTCAACTAACAAAAAAAGAAAATTTATTGATACAATTATTATTGAAAAATAGATCTCAGTTTCTTAATATTGATGAAATTTATTATGAAGTTAGTGATAATAAAAATGAAGACGGCAGTAATAGTATTGTCCAGTTAATCTCTAGATTGAAAAAGAAAATTAAAAAAACGATAAGAAGTGAAAAGTTTTTTATTGAAAATGTCTACGGAATGGGGTATAGAATAAAATAATTCTATACCAAAAGTGAAATTATTTTTTTGACTTAGTCTTTCTATCAATTAAATCTACAATTAAATCAATTTTTTTATTATTGAAATCTAATCCTTGCTTTTCTTGCTCGGGTGTTGCAAAAGCAGGTATACCATTTACTTCAAGAACTACATATTCTTCTTTTTCTAAATCATATATAATATCAACTCCACCAATATCAACATCACATGCTTTACAAGCTTTAATAGCTATATTAATGATTTCTTGGTTCGCTTCTCTCATAAATACAGATCCACCACTAGTAACATTTGTACGCCAATCAGTTCCACTAGCTTTTCTACCATAACATCCTACAAACTGCCCATCAACGATATCAACTCTAAAATCTGTATTGTCATATTTTATAAATTTCTCTACATAGAAATATCTTAAATCCATCTGATTTAAAAATGGCATCAGCATATCAAGGTTAGCTTCACTTTCTATTTTAGTAAGCCCAACTCCACCCCAACCATCAGTTGGTTTATATACCATCTTATCCCATTTTTTAATAATTTTTTTTAAATGATGACCATCATCTCTATGACAAAGTTTATAATCAGCAGTATGTATACCTTGGTTTCTTAAAACAAATGATGTATGAAACTTATCTTCAGTAAGTGCAAAGGCATCATAAGAATTTATCATAGGAATAACTCTATTTAAAGCTTGATATAAATACATTTGATACTGAGTTTGTTCCCCAGCATTGTAAGAGAAAAATAAGTCTAACTTATCCAGTTTTAAATCATTGTGTAAAATATGCCCATTTTTTGCAATAGCTTGTCTTAAGTTAAGGTCATTGATTGTGTCAATATCTCTTTCTTGTAGCTTCTTTGTAATCTTTTTAGCGATTTTATCTCCGCCTCCATTACTGTATAGCCACATTCCTATAGTACGATTCTTACTCATGTATACCCCTTTAAAATCTATTGTTTTCTTGATGCTTTTTTAGTATCTTAGTCATCATATCTATTCTTTGTTTAAAACTGCTTATTGATGCTCTTTCTTTTACAGTATGATCTCCATCACCAAAAGGACCAAATCCATCAAGAGTTATCACTCCGCAACTTGCAACATGATTGGCATCACTTACTCCACCTCGATGTTCTGTTGGAATATTAGTATTTGTTATAGTCTCTAGTTTTTTTATAAAATCAAGTTGTTTTTGGTTTTCTTCCATTACATCTCTTTGGATTAAACCATCAATACTTGAAGTTGTACCTTTTACATAAGAAGTATTGGTAATAGTATCTAATGCTTCAAGAAGTCTTATTTTTTCACTATTTAGTTTATATCTTATTTCTAAAAGCATTTCACACTTTGGAGAAATTGTATTTGCACCAATTCCACCATTTATTTTTCCAACATTCACTGTTGTTCCTAGTTCTAAATTTGTAAGCTTTGTAAGTTCTTGTAGTTTATAGGATGCTTCTAGATTTGCATTTATACCTTTTAGATAAGAAGTTCCAGCATGAGCTGCATTTCCATTTATAGTAATGGTATATGTACCAACTCCTTTTCTTGCAGTTACTACTTCAAGATTAGCTCCAGCTGCTTCAAATACAAAACAATAGTCATAATCTTTAGCAAGTTCTAAAGTAAGAAATTTACTATCATCACTTCCAGTCTCTTCATCAGATACTAAAAAGAAGTCTATATTGTTTATTTGTTTATTGGAATCAAATATGTTATTTAGAGCTTCAAGTGCAACTATATTTCCACCTTTCATATCACATACACCAGGACCGTATATATATTCGTCATCACTTGTGTATGTATCAAAAGCACTTATAGGGAATACAGTATCATTGTGTCCTAAAAGTAGAATTTTACTACCAGATGTTTTTGCTGATTTGAAAAGTAAATGGTTTCCTAAATTTTCTCTTTCGTATATAATAGTTTCAAAACCAATTTTTTCTAGCCATATTTTCATCTGATTTCCAACTTCATCTACACCTTTTTTATTTTGTGTAAATGAATTGATTTTACATATTTTTTCTACTTTTTCTAAATATTTCATTCCATTTCCTTCTAAAATAGACTTTTAAATCTATTTTTCAGTTTTTCTTTTAATTTGTCTTTTGCTTTATCTTTGTAAAGATTTTTAGAATATTTATTTGTTAAGTTAGTCGTTGTCTGAGTTAGAAAGTCGCTTTTACCATTTAATAAAGATGAATATTTATTAAAGTCTTTTTCACTCATGTTTCCAAGTGCCAATCTAATTTTACTAGAAAGTTTCTTTTTTAATTCGGCTTTATATTGATTTGTTTGTTTTTTAATTTCATTTTTAAATCCCTTCTTTATGGCTTTGTCTAAATCACTTTTAACACTTAATTTCATATTACTTGTATTTGATATATTTGCACTTATATTAGAATTAATATAAAATGTATTTATATTTGATAAAACATTTGATAATATCTTTTCAGACTTACTTTTTGCATTTGCAAAGTTAAATTTTGTTGTCTTAAATGTACTGTTGATTTTTGCATTTATATACTCAAACTCTTCAATAATTATATTAGAGTTTATATTTATATCATTGTTGCTTAAGTGTAATTTTTTATTGATATTTATTTTATTAGTATTGATGCCTTTTATGTTTGCATTTATTGTTGTCTTATCTTTATGTGTAATTGTAGAATCTAAACTTTTGAAATTATCTGATTTACCTGTAATATTTATACTTGGGTATTTGTTTAACAGTTTCATATCATCTGATATATTTAAAGCTTTAACAAAATAATTTGAACTTTCAAAAATAAAGTTTAAGTTTAACTCTTGAATTACGAAAGTAGGGTAAGGATTGGTTTGCAAAAATTTGATATATTGACCTTTCGATCTTATTATTTCTTTTTCTTCTTTTACTTTAGGTATATAAGGTTTAATCAAAGTATAATACTCACTGAACATTTTAGTATACTTTGCTATATCTTCACTGATATAGGTTGATACAATATTTAAAGCTCCGCTTTGATCTAGTGTATATTTATTTGCTAGATTGTTATAATCTTTCAATGGAAGTGTTTTTGCATTAGCATATGCTGTTTTTAAAATATTTTTATCTGCTTTATATGACTTTTTGTATTCATTTATTTTATTCTTAAATTGCTTTATTTTATTTTTTAGCATTTTTGTTTTTTTAATAATGGCATTTGCTTCATCAAGAGTTTTTATATTTCTTGCTAAAGTTTCTATTTCTTTATAATCTTTTTTTATACTATTTATTTGATTACCAGTTAAATCATTATTCGAAATATTTTTCCACTTATCATTTATTTGTGAAATCTGTTCTTTAATACTATTTGCTTCTTTAATTGAAGATAAATCTTCTTTATTTAACAATGTATCAATATTAGGTAAATCAATATTAAAACTAGGAAGTTCTAAATTACTTTTACTATTTTTAGATTCTTCATAATATGTTTCAGATGTCAATTTAGTATTTTTTGATATTAAATTGATATCTTTTATATTTATATATTCTATATCAATCTTTTTTCTTAATAAATTATTAGTATTAATCTTGATTGTTATTTGTTTTATACTTGCTAGTTGTTGATTGTCTTTGCTTGAATTGATTGTAGTTATATCAATAGTTCCATCATTGATATTTGTATTTATATCAGATATAAAAATCTTAGAATTTGTTACTTTAGATGCAATGTATTGAGTTGAAAATTTAATAATAGGATCAAGTAATAATAAGGTAAATGTAACAATTATAGATACTCCTACAATAAATATTCCACTTCCCCACCATCTTAGTAGCTTTGGGGTTTTTTCTATTTTTTCTTTACTATATGGGTTTAACCAAGATAAATATTTACTATTTTTAAATCTTTTTTCTAATACTTTTCTATATTTTAAAAACAAATTTTTAGATATAAAATATACTGGAACTGCTAATACTATTGCAATACTAAAACTACCCATAGTTATAGTATGATTAAAACTAAACCATAAAGCAATAGGACTATTATATAAATTAGTCCATAATGCATTTAAATTAGGATTTGATAATATATCATAACCAATAGATGCAAAAGTAGGGTCCAGCGTAACAGCTAATAAAGAAAATAAAATAGTAAATATTGAAAATATTCCAAGGGGTATATTTAAAGTAAAAACTACAAAAATAATAAATAGATTGAATAGTGAAAAGAAAGGTAAGAAACCACTTATCATACCAAATACCAAAGCTAGGCTTAGTTGGTATTCAGCTTGTGAAGAGTTTAGTGCTTTTAAAATTTTTATAAGACTAAACATATAAATTACTTCCCTCTTTTTTTACCAGCAATAATTCTTCTTAAAGCATTTAATCTAATAAATCCTTCTGCATCTTTTTGGTTGTATACTGCATCTTCTTCAAATGTTGAATGCTCTTCACTATATAAAGACATATCAGATTCTCTTCCAACTACTTCAATATTTCCTTTGTAAAGTTTAAGTCTTACATTTCCTTGAACAAATTTTTGTGTACAATCAATAGCAGCTTGCATCATTTCTCTCTCTGGGCTAAACCAAAAACCGTTATAGATAAGTTCAGAATATTTTGCAATCATTCCATCTTTCATATGAGCTTCTTCTCTATCTAAACATATCGATTCAATAGCTCTATGAGCTTTAATCATGATAGTTCCACCTGGAGTTTCATAACAACCACGAGCTTTCATACCAACAAATCTGTTTTCAACAATATCAAGTCTTCCTATTCCATGCTTATTTCCGTACTCATTTAGAGTTCTTAGCATAGTTGCAGGAGTTAAATCTTTACCATCTATTGAAATTGGATCACCATTTTTATATCCTATTGTTATATATTCAGCAGTATCAGGAGCATCTTTTGGTGAAGAAGTCCACAACCACATAGATTCTTCTGGTTCATTCATTGGATTTTCTAGGTGTAAACCTTCATAAGAAATATGTAATAAGTTTGCGTCCATAGAATATGGACTTACTGATGGATTTCCATCTTTATCAATATGTTTAGCATCAATATCGATATTGTGTTCTCTTGCATAAGAAAGAAGTTTTTCTCTTGAGTTAAGGTCCCATTCTCTCCAAGGTGCAATTACTGTAATATCAGGATTTAATCCTAAATATCCAAGCTCAAATCTAACTTGGTCATTTCCTTTTCCAGTTGCTCCATGAGATACAGCATCAGCACCCATTTGTGAAGCAATTTCAATTTGCTTTTTTGCTATAAGTGGTCTTGCAATTGAAGTCCCAAGTAAATATTCACCTTCGTAAATTGCATTTGCTCTAAACATAGGGAAAACATAATCTTTAACAAATTCTTCTTGAACATCAAGAATAAAAATATTTTCAGGTTTAATACCACAAGCAAGTGCTTTAGTCCGAGCTGGTTCAACTTCTTCACCTTGACCAAGGTCTGCAGTGAATGTAATAACTTCTGCGTTGTACTTATCTTGTAACCATTTTAATATAACTGATGTATCTAATCCACCACTATATGCTAATACTACTTTTTTAACTTCTTTTTTGTTCATAATCTCTCCCGTAAAATATATAATTTTTATAGATTACATAATAGCTAAAATTTGCTTATTTTATGATGTTTACATTGGTAGTTTCATTAAGCCAACTTTTATCATCTCACTAGTTCCTTGTTTTTTAGTTCTTATATCTAATTTTAACAAAAATTAGATATAATTTTCTTTATGAGAATAGATAAATTTTTAAATGCAGTAAATATTACAAAAAGAAGAGCGATTGCAGAAGATATGCTTAAAGAAAAGATTGTTTTTGTAAACAATTTAAGTGTAAAAAAAGCAAAAGAAGTAAAGGTTGGGGATGTTATAAAACTCCAATACTTAGAGTACGCAGATGAGTTTAAAGTGTTGCAAATACCTACAACAAAATCAACTCCAAAATCAAAACAAAATGACTATGTTCAAAAACTAGGAGAATAATATGTTCAGTAAAGCAAAATTAAAATTTGATGATATTTTTGAAAATAGATTAAGCAGTGATGATGTTAAAAAGTATTTAGTTGAGTTATATGAAAGAGGAGAAACTGCTGAAGAGATTGCTAGTGCTGCTTCTGCTATGAGAGATCATATGATACCTTTAAATATAGAGCCGAAATTCACTGAAAGACTAATTGATAACTGTGGAACAGGTGGAGATAAATCAAATAGTTTCAATGTGTCAACAACAGTATCTATATTGCTTGCTGCATGTGGGTGTTTTGTTGCTAAGCATGGAAATAGAAGCATTACTAGCAAAAGTGGATCAGCTGATATGCTTGAAGCTCTTGGTGTTAAACTTGATTTATCTTTAGATAAGCAAGTAGTAATGCTTAAAGAAACTGGATTTACTTTTATGTTTGCCCAAAATCATCATCCTGCTATGAAACATATCATGCCTATACGAAAGTCACTTGACCATAGAACAATATTCAATATATTAGGACCACTATCAAATCCTGCAAATGTAAAAAAACAGCTAATTGGTGTATTTGATAAATCTTATGTACCAATAATCGCAAATGCACTTACAAAACTTCATACAAAAAGAGCAATGGTAGTTAGTTCTGCTGATGGTATGGATGAGATATCTATAAGTGATGTAACGTATGCTGCTTTTGTTGAAAGAGGCAGTGTGCATGAGTTTATAATAGACCCAAGAGAGTATGGATTTGATTTATACCCTAAAGAAGATATTTTAGGTGGTGATGCACTTGAAAATGCAAACATTACGAGAGGTATTTTAAGTGGAGAGATTAAGGGTGCTAAAAAAGATATTGTACTTATAAATACTGCAGCTGCGCTTTTAGTTGAAGGTTGGGTTAGCTCAACAGAAGAGGGTATTGAAATGGCAAGAGATGCCATAAATGATGGTAAAGCATTAGAGAAACTTGAAGAAATAATTAAAGTATCTAATGAGCTATAAACAAGTATCTTCACAAAATGACCTTGAAAGTATCGTAAGTCATTTAAAATTTTTAATAAACAATAAAAATAAAATTGTATTATTAAGAGGTGATTTAGCAAGTGGAAAAACAACTTTAGTAAAAGAGTATGTAAAAAGCTTAGATATAAAAGATAAAGTTACGAGTCCCACTTTTTCTTTACAGTGTGTGTATGATAATAGTATTTATCATTATGATGTTTACAATAAAACACTTGAAGAGTTTATTTCTCTTGGAATGCTTGAAGAGTTTGAAAAAGATGGTATTCACTTTGTAGAGTGGGGTGATGAAAAGTTAGAGCTTATTTTAAAAGAATATGGTTTTGAACTTATTGTAGTTAGTATAAAAAAATTAGAAGATAAAAGAGAGTATATAATTGAATCATAAATTAGAAGTAAAAGATATAACAAAATCAATTGGTAAAATAAATATTTTACATGGAATATCTTTAGATATTAAAAGTGGTGAAACTGTAGGTTTACTTGGACCAAATGGAGCTGGTAAAACAACTTCTTTTTATACTATTTGTGGACTTGTCCCACCAACATCGGGAACTATAACTTTTGATGGACATGATATCACTCATCTTCCTTTACATAAAAGAGCATTAAAAGGAATAGGGTATTTACCTCAAGAATCATCAATTTTTAAAGATTTAAGTGTTGAAGATAACTTAATGCTAGCAGCTGAAATATCAATAAATGATACAAAAGAAAGAGAAGAAAAAATTGAAGAACTTTTGCAATTATTTAATATAGAGCCAATAAGAAAAAGAAAAGGTGTTAGTTTAAGTGGAGGGGAGAGAAGAAGAGCAGAAATTGCAAGAGCTCTTGTTGCAAATCCTAAGTTTTTACTTCTTGATGAACCTTTTGCTGGTGTTGATCCAATTGCAGTTAAAGATATTCAAGGGATTATAAGCGATTTAAAAAAAATTGGTATTGGTGTTCTTATAACTGATCATAATGTAAGAGAAACATTACAAATATGTGATAGAGCATATGTTATGAAATCAGGGAGTGTTTTAGCAAGTGGAACGTCTGATGAGATTAAAAATAATGCTTTAGTTAAAGAGCATTATTTAGGTGAAGATTTTACTTTTTAATTGTTTTATTTCTTCCACTATTTTTAGCTTCATATAAAGCTAAATCTATTCTTTTTAAGATTGTATCTTGTGTGTCATTTTCTTTAGCTTGAGTTATACCAAAACTACATGTTATAGGTGATTTTAAAACTTCTGATAATACTGCATTCTGTATACTTAATCTTACTTTTTCAACAAAGTCAAAACTTTTTTCAATAGATGTTTCAGGTAGTAAAATCATAAATTCTTCTCCACCCCATCTAGCAAGTAAATCAGTCTCTCTTATCATATTATTTACTAAAGAAGATAAATTTACAAGAACAACATCCCCTATATCATGACCATAATCATCGTTTATACTTTTAAAGAAGTCTATATCAAACATAACTAAAGTTAAGTTGTTTCCGTATCTACTAAATCTATTTAATTCTGTTGTAAAATCAGAGTTAAACTTTTGTCTGTTTGCTAGTTTTGTTAACGAATCATGAGTTGCTTGATATTCCAATAAATTAGACTGTTCTTTTAGCTTTGTAATATTTGTTAATGTTATAACATAATGCATTCCATTAAATTCGTATGTTGTTATACTTAATTTAAATATATTAAAGCTATTATTTTTTGATTTTATTTTTACAAATATATCTTTATCTTTATTTTGGCTAATTCTTGTAATATCATCAATTTTAGAAAAGTCATCAGCATAAAAATAACCTTCTTCTTTTTGGAATATTGAAAATATATTTTCAATATCATTGTTGCATTGTTCTATTGAATCTTTATCTAAAAAATCAAGAAATGCTTTATTTGCACTATGTAATACTTCACCACTTGAAACTACAACTAAACTATCTTGAGCATTTAATATAGAATTTAGTTCAAATGTTTTTTCTTTAAGTTGATACACAAGACCATTATTTATTTCTTCTAATTCTTTTTTCAATATTCTTGCTTCAGCTGCTTGTGCTATTGTATTAATTAGCGTAACCATATTTATAGGTTTGAAAGTGTATCCATTTACATTTAGGTTGATGGCATCTCGTAAAAACTCTATTTCCGTATGAGCAGTAGTAATAGTAATAGGTAATAAAGCATCAATATCTCTTACTTTTTTAATTAGTTCTATACCATTCATTCTTGGCATATTGATATCCGTAACAATAATATCGTAGTCAATATCACCGTTAAAATATTCTAAAGCTTCCACTCCATCTGATGCTGATGTTACTGTATGAAAGATATTACTAAATGCTTCTGCTGTTACTGTTTGTATTCCTATCTCATCTTCAACATATAAAATTTTTATTTTTTTTAGTAATTTAATATTTGCTAGATTCATTTTTTTGCCTTATTTTCCAAATACTTTTAATGCATTAGCTAAGTCTTCTTTAGTATCTATACCAAAGCTTTTCGAATCTACTTTTATCATAGATATTTTTTTATCATTTGCTATTGCTCTTAATTGTTCAAGTTTTTCTATATCTTCTAGTGCAGTTTGATTTAAAGAACAAAAGTTATTTAAAGATTTTTTTGTAAATCCATATATACCTAGATGACCTTTGTATTTTGTATCATCATTATAATGGTCTCTATTGTATGGTATTTTTGCTCTTGAAAAATAAATTGCATCATGATTTTCATCACATACCACTTTTACGTGATTTGGGTCATCTGCTAGATTTGAAGATATTTCTTTATAGCATGAAGACATGATAAAGTTTCTGTGAGTGTGTTTTAATCTTTTTATATCGTCAATAACTGCTTGAACAACTTCTGTTTCTATAAAAGGCTCATCTGCTTGCACATTTATAACTATTTCATCATCATTTAGATTAAGATTATCTACTGCTTCATTAATTCTATCTGTTCCACTTTGATGATCTTCGCTTGTCATTACAGCTTCTATATTATATGAAGCTGCAAGTTTTATTACTTCTTGTGAGTCTGTTGCTATTACTACTTTATCTAAAGAAGAAACTTGTTTTGCTGTTCTTATTACCATAGGTAAACCTAAAATATCTACTAATATTTTATTTTCAAATCTACTACTTTTTAGTCTTGCTGGTATTATTATCATTATTCTAAGGCTCCCATTGGAAAAGTTAATTTAAACATTACTATGCTTTCATCTATATTGCTAACTTCAATTCTACCTTTAAGATGTAGTTCTATAATCATCTTAGAATTATATAAGCTAAGTCCTACACCATTTTTCTCTTCTTTTGTAGAAAAATATGGTGTAAATATTTTTTCAATTATATCTTCTGGTATATGTCCACCATTGTTTGATATTTCACAGACTATGTGATTATCTACTTGTGATGATTTTATCCATATTTTTTTGTCTTCTTTTAAAGCTGTTATCTCTTTTGCATTTACAAGTATACTTGACATGGCAGCTGATAGTTCTTTAGGGTATGTTCTAAATGCTTTTGTATCTTCATTTGTTTGTTCTATAAAAGAACCTTCAAGTTCTGCAATTTTTAAAGCTTCGTTAATGATCTCTTTTATATTTCTTTTCTTTTTAGAACTTTTAAGTTCAGTAATAGACTGGAATGTTTCAATTACTGCTGATAAATCTTTAGTATTTGAAGATATACTTTCAAGTTTTTCAGTTAAAGAATCTTTAGAAACTTCATCGTCAAATTCTAAATCAAAAAGTAAAGCTTGAGCATCAAGTGATATTGCATTTAATGGTTGTCTCCATTCATGTGCAACTGTTCTCATAGTTTCACTCATAATAGTAAGTTTTTCTTCTCCGTCCATAACTCTTTCTTTAAGTATTTCTTGGTTTTTCTGAAGATTTATCTCACCAGATATATCAATCATCACAGCATTATGACCAATAATATCTGCATACTTATTTTTTATAGGTTTTACCATGAAGTCTACCCAAAAAGCAGTCTCATCTTTTTTCTTAAAAGATATCATCCCTTTCCATGGTTTACCTCTTTCGATATGGTCAATAAAATCAGTCTTAACATCTTCTTTTGTCGAATAATGAATAAGTTCAGTGTAGTTTTGTTCTTTTATTTCATCACGTGCATAACCAGAAAGTCTGTTAAAAGCTTCAGTAGTATCTTTGATTGTTCCAAATTTATCTAGTCTTAGTCTTACTACAAATCTATTTAGAACTTGCTCTTCTGTTACTTGTTCTGTTACATCAACTGCATTTATAAGGAACATTGTTTTGTTTGTCATAAGTTTTATAGCTAAATCTAAATAAACAATTTTATTGTTTTTTCTTAAACATCCAATCATGATTTTATTGTCTGTTTCATTTTCTAAGCTTTGCTTTAATGTTTTTTCAAATATATCCTTAGACTTAGGAAGTATTATATCTAGGATACTTTTTTGTTGAAGTTCCGAAATAGTGAAGCCTAATACAGGCGAAAAGGCTTTATTTAAGTATACAAATTTAGAATCAAGAGAAATCATACCTATACAGTTCCAAGATGCATCAATCATCTCTTTTAGTATAATGTTTTGTTTTTCCATTGCATCATTTGCCATATATTGTTTCCCTTATTTAAAACTAGTTTTTAAGTATAAATAGTATATCATAATTAACTTAAATAATGTAATAGGACGACATACTTGAACAACAATAAAACATTAACAATCATAGATACATTCGGATTTTTATTTAGAAGCTATTATGCTTTACCGCCACTTAAATCAAAGACAGGATTTCCCACTGGAATGATTACTGGATTCATGAATTTTATATCTTCTATTGGTAAAGATTTTGATACTGATTATTTAGTATTTGCACTTGATAGTAAAGGTAATACTTTTAGAAATGATATTTACCCTTTGTATAAAGACCATAGACCAGAAGCACCAGATGATTTAAAAGCTCAATTGCCTGTGTGTATTGAACTTATAGAAAAGATGGGTTTTAAAAGTGCTGCTAAGGTTGGATTTGAAGCTGATGATATAATAGCTTCACTTGCGTATGATGCAAAAGAAAAAGGTCTGGATGTTAGAGTTATATCTCACGATAAAGATTTATATCAATTAATACAAGAAAATATTTTTATGTTTGACCCTATGAAGAAAAAAATAGTGACCGAATCTGACTGTTTTGATAAATATGGAGTATACCCAAAACAGTTTACAGACTACCAATCACTACTAGGTGATAGCGCTGATAATGTACCTGGAGTAAAAGGTGTAGGGGCTAAAACTGCAATGGCTCTAATTCAAGAATTTAATGACCTTGATAATATTTATAAAAATATTGACTTCGTTGCAAAACCTAGATGGAAAACACTTCTAAGAGATAGTAAAGAGTTAGCTTATATCTCAAAAGAACTTGTAACTTTAGATAGGGATTGTTTATCTTTGGATGATTTGGATTTTATTGAAAATCTTGTTTTACCTAGTGAAAATCCTATATTAAAAATTGCAAATATACTAAGAGATTATGACTTACACAACATAATTTCAAGAGTTCATAAAGAAGGAACTTCATATAAAACAGTAATACCAAAAGGCTATGAAGAAGTTGAACAAAAAGTAGAAGTAAAAATAGATGCAAATGTAAAATATACACTTTTAAATGATGAAAAAGAGTTACTAAATATAGTATCAAATATCAAAGAAAATTCTCTTGTGGCTTTTGATACAGAAACTACAGGACTTGATAGCTTGACTGAAAGTATTGTAGGATTTTCGTTTTGTTTTGATGAAGAAAATGCTTATTATGTACCTATTTCTCACTTTTATTTAGGTGTTGATGCTCAAGTTAGTATGAACATTGCAAAGCAAGTAATTATGATTTTAAACAATCATAACCTAGTACTTCAAAACTTCAAATATGACTATGAAATAATCAAAAACAATATGAATATAGAATTAAATCTATACGCAGATACGATGATAATGGCATGGCTTTTAAATAGTGATAAACCTGTTGGTATGGATAAGTTAGCACTTAAATATTTAAACCATAAAACAATAGCATTTAAAGATACTGTAAAAAAAGGTGAAAATTTTTCAAATGTAGAACTTAGTAAAGCATGTGAATATGCAAGTGAAGATGCTTTTATTACTTATAAGTTGTATCAAGTTTTAAGTAGTGAATTGAAAAAAAATAATGATTTAAATAACTTAGCTACATCACTTGAGTATCCTTTTACTAAAGTTTTATCTTCTATGCAAGAAAAAGGTATAAAAGTAGATGTTAAGTTTTTAGAAAATCTAAAATCTAAAAGTTTAGAATATACAAGCGAACTTACTACTAAAATACATACATTGTGTGATTGTGAATTTAACATAAATTCTCCAAAGCAATTAGGAGAAGTACTGTTTGAAAAATTAGGACTTCCTGCAAGTAAAAAAACAAAGACAGGCTATAGCACTGGAGAACCAGTGCTTTTAAAACTAAAAGACAAACATGAAGTAATAGATGTAATTTTAGAATATAGAGAAGCATTTAAATTACAATCGACATATATTGAGCCATTGTTACTTTTAGGTTTATCAAAGCAAGACAATAGAATACATACATCATTTTTACAAACAGGAGCAGCAACAGGAAGACTAAGTAGTAAAAATCCAAACTTACAAAATATACCTGTACGAACTGAATCAGGAAGACAAATAAGAAATGCTTTTATTGCAAAAGATGGATATAAACTATTAAGTATAGATTATTCTCAAATAGAGTTAAGACTACTTGCTCATTTTTCAAAAGATGAAGCTTTAGTAAATGCTTTTAATAGGGGTGTTGATATACATACTCAAACTGCTATTGAGATATTTGGAGAAGATGAAGCCAAAGAAAAAAGAAATATTGCAAAATCTATAAACTTTGGACTTTTATATGGAATGGGTGCAAAAAAACTTGGTGAAACTTTAGGAATACCAGCTAAAGAAGCAAAAGTTTATATAGAAAAATACTTCGAAACTTTTCCTACTATTAAAACATATATGACTAGTATTCAAGAAAAAGCGATGGAAGAGGGATATGTAAATACATTATTTAATAGACATAGAAATTTTGACTTTGCAAACGCTGCTCCCATGCTTAAAGCAGGTTTTTTAAGAGAGTCTGTAAATACTGTATTTCAAGGAAGTGCAGCTGATTTAATTAAAAAGTCTATGTTGGAGATCTATAATTTATATAACAATAATAGTGAAGTAAATATGCTTTTACAAATTCATGATGAGCTTATCTTTGAGATAAAAGAAGATATTGTTGATGAAGTAAGTATTGAACTGCAAAATATCATGAAAAATGTTTATAAACTTGATATACCTTTAGAAGTAAGTGCAAGTATAGGGTCAAATTGGGGAGAGTTAAAATAGATGAAAAAATTTACTTTTACACATATTGTTTTGATGTTTGTTTTATTGTTTTTTATGTTGACTTTTTTTTACTATAAAGAAGCACGACAAACAGCACTTGATAATGTAAAGGTAAAGATTGAAGATTTACTGTTAAACTACCAAGCATTTAGAACATATGTTAGTAAGGTTCAAAAGCCAGAAATATATAGACTTCAAAAGAAAAAACTAATTGATGAGGATTATTTTCATCCTGAAGTATTGTCTTCTACTTTCTCAGCAAAAGGAGTCAGCTTCTTTTATAATGAACTTAGAGTTTCTCAAGGGCTAGATCCTATAGTGATAAGAATTGCTAGTAATAACCCTCGAAATGTATCAAATAAAGCAAGTAAAGAAGAATCTGAAGTACTAAAAAGATTTAATGCAAATGAGATAAAAAGTTTTTCAAAAATAGTAACAGTTGATGGCAAAAGTAGTTTATATGTTGCAAGACCTACAATAAGAACTACAAAAAAGTGTATGAAGTGTCACTCAGACCCTAAAATAGCTCCACAAGGCTTAATAGATATGTATGGTGATGTAAATGGATTTCATGAAGAAGTTAATAAAATAAGAGCATTATTATCTATAAGTTATCCAATTGATAAAGATATAGCTATTTTAAAGAAAAGAGCAGATTTTTTTACTCTTATTACTTTATTTATTTTTATTATATTATTGATTATTGTACATAGATTTCTTAAAGATATAAATTCAAAAAAAGAAAAACTAGAGGTGTTAAATAAAAACCTTGATATTAAGGTTGAACAACGAACAGAAGAATTAAAAGTAGAGAAAGACCATATCCAGAAAATTTTAGATAGGAATCCAAATATAATATTACTTAGAAATGGTACTTATATATTAGATGTTAATGCAAGATTTTTAGAATTTTTTGATATTAATGAATTAGATGATTTTACTAAAGATTATGATTGTATTTGTGAATTTTTTGTAGATTTTAATAATATAGAGTTTAGTGATGATAAAACAGTAGAAGGAATACCATGGCGTAGCTATTTGGTTGATAATCAAAATAAAGCAAATACTGTAACTATGAAAAGAGATGAAAAGATACATACTTTTAGTATAAATGCTAGTATTTTA